>CAJORF010000113.1 GCA_905236985.1 uncultured Bacteroidaceae bacterium
ATGGATAGAAGGCATCGGATATACTTCAAGGCCGTTGGCGGGACTTTTCTCAAAAAATATGGATCCAGCATGGTACTACTATACCGCATACGTTCTCTATGACAACACCCAAGACAACAACTATTATCTGCCACTCACTTTCGGAGTAAATTATAATGGCTGGTGGGGACAGCAGCCCCAGACTGTCCGGCAACCATCTTTTGAGGGAGGCTCAAAATTCGAATATGAGCTTTTGCCAGATCCTGCACATGATTGCTACCAGCTCCATGTGTATGGTGATACTGTTTGGAGCAATAGCCCGAATCGTTACGCTTATTGTGTTGTAGAAAAAAACTCTTCGGTTTACAAGGTGAGCATCAAATATGAAGAGCTGGAACCTTGCATTGATGGGATTGGAAGGTATCACGTAGATCTCTATTTCCCCTTCTTCTTGGCAGAACATCATTACGTAACCGTTGATAATTATGGCGAACATCCGATTCCTATCAACACCGTCAGAGCCGATTATCGCCCCTTCATCGAAGAGGGGAAGGTGTGGAAAGAGGTGCAAATGCTTGCTTTCACAAATATTCCAGATAAAGAACACTATAAATTCTTCGATGGCGATACCATCATCGATGAGAGAGTGTGCAAGAAGATGTACATGGCTGATACGCCATTCGAGAAGCAACAGCGAATCTACGTCGGAGCTTGGTATGAAGAGAATAAGCAGGTGTTCTTCGCTCGGCAATATACGGACCATCTGATTCTGTTCTACGATTTTAATCTCTCAGTAGGTGAGGAATTCGAGATGCAAACAATATATCAGGATTATATGCTAAAAGGAATCGTAGCAAACATCCATTACGACGGGGATGACTTCTCCAAGATGACGGCTCTCGAAATAGCTCCCTTACATGATTTCCACAACGGACAAGAAGCTTACGACTACGAAGATCCATTATTGTGGAGAGTGGGCGTTGGAGGATATCAAGTGAATGATAATGCGCCAGAAGGTGCCATGGTAGGGGGAAATATTCAGACGGCCGCCTGCTATGTTGGCGATGAGGTGCTCTATTACGATTCGTCAATAATTGATGATGTGACACCAGATGATGGCGGCGAGGTCAAGAAGAACACAATTGACTTCACACATGTTGTGAAGACGCAGCCGAAAGCACCGAGAAGCCTCTCCCCCAGCCCCTCTCCCGCGGGAGAGGGGAGCGAAGGGAGCGAGCTGACGGGTGAGTACTCGCTCAAGGAACTGTTCGTGAACTTCAAGCCGTTGGCTGGTCCGTATGTCATCACGATCTGTGACGACAGCGGCACGGAGGTTTATCGCAAGGAGGTGCAGACGAGTAATGTCATAGGCCTCAATACGGATATATCGGGCTATGAGAAGGGTGAATACACCATCACGGTCGAGAACGATGAGGAGGCTTATACGGCAAAGCTTAGCATCGATGAAGAGACCGCCATACAGCCTCTCCCCCTAAACCCCGGCCTCACCCCTAACCCCTCTCCAAAGGGAGAGGGGAGTGTTGGCGCGGTGTATGATTTGAGCGGAAGGATCGGCCTCACCCCCGACCCCTCTCCCGTAGGAGAGGGGAGAAAACTACCTCGCGGCGTCTATATCAAGGATGGTCACAAGGTCGTGGTGAGATAAGCCTTAAGGGTTTTGGGCGAAGATCCAAGCGAAAACACAAACACACATGGATGTGAAAATCACATCCATGGTGTTTTTCATTCAAATATCTCTCTTCAAGATTAATTTTTCATGCTTTCATTCTTCACTTTTCATTTTAATTCGTATCTTTGCACCGCGATACACGAAGAAAGCGATAAAAATGTCTATAGATAAGGTTTCATATTGGATAGAAATAGCCGATTACGACTTAGAGACAGCGGAAGCGATGTTCTCTACACAACGATGGCTATATGTGGCTTTCATGTGTCATCAAACAATAGAGAAGACCCTAAAGGCATATTGGTGTGGCACTATGCCCGAAGACCCGCCTTACACCCACAATCATATGCGACTTGCAGACGGGTGTGCGTTGTACGACAAAATGACTGAAGAGCAGAAAGATTTTCTTGACACAATTACCAATTACAATATTGAGGCTCGCTACCCTGAGGATAAGGAAACGCTATTCCGTACTCTTACGAAGCCTGCCTGCCGACAAATAATTGATGAAACCAAACAATTGACACTATGGATAAAAAACGAGCTCTCAGCCGCGACGAAGCCCTCAACCTCGTCCGACGCTACAAGCGAGTCATAACGTCCCGCTTTCAAGAGGAGCCAAGAGTCATGATGTTTGGCTCATACTCTAAAGGCTGCGCGACTCCCGACAGTGACATAGACGTAGCCGTCATAGTGCCTACCTACGGCGATCAGAAGTTAGAGATATCCAAGAATCTCTGGCGCGATGTCCGTCAGGTCAGCTTTCTCATAGAACCAGTTCTTATGGCCAATGACAGATGGTCACCCCTATATGACGATGTGATGCGCACTGGCATCACTGTTTGATAAACACCACTCTGACATACTCCTCTTTCACTTTTCTTTTTTATTGTCTCTTTGCCTCCGAACATGAAGAGATAACAATCCACGTTTTCTTCAAAAACAAGCCCTAAACGACCGGTTTATTTAGCAAAGAAGTTATGTCTGATGAAAACTTTCCACCCCCTCTTGCGGGGTTGATAAGTTAGAGGGTTGAGAATAAGCGTTTTCTGAATTTTCGAAAGCCGAAAAATTTCCATGGGGGAGGTGATACAACCCATGAAAAAGCGTCGTACCTTTGCCGCGGATTTCCAACATCTATAAATGTATTAATCCGAAACGACATAAAACAATGAACAAGAACATCGTTTTTTCATCTTTGCGTGGATGATGAGTTACGAATGATGAATGACGAATGACGAATGACAAGTTACGAATGAAGAATGAAGAGGACGTGGGCTGTATATTTGGCCTGTTGCCTTGCGCTGTTGAGCGTCGGGGTGAACGCTTCTGTCGTCGAGGGCGACTCCAGTTATGTGCCTGCGAATGCGCTGACTTTATGGTACCTGCAACCAGCAGAGAGCCACAATGTCAGCAATGCGTGGATGGACTACTACCTGCCATTGGGCAACGGACAAATCGGAGCAATGGTGGCGGGCGGTGTGAACAGCGAGGTCGTGCAGCTCAACGAAAAGACCTTGTGGACGGGCAGCAGCGACGAGTTCGGCAATTATCAGAACCTCGGGTATCTTTATATTGATGACCTCGTCCCGAAACGTGCGGTCACGGACTACCATTTCGCGTTGGATCTCACGCGAGCGGTTGCTGACGTGGCTTGGAAATCGGGGCGCATACGTTATCAGAGAGAATATATCTGCAGCCGGCCCGCGCATTGCCTGGTCGTTCACATGACGGCTACCGAAGCAGCGCTGAAGCAGTGCATACGGCTGAAGGGCACTCATGGCGAAGAGGTGACCTATGCCGACAAGACGGCGACGATGCTCACCGCCTTGCAGAAGGTCAAGGCGGCAACCGTCATGACGGTAAGTGCGGATGACGGGGCTTCGGTGGAGGCCACCGAAGAGGGCATTATTGTTGACAAAGCCAGGGAGTTGACCATTGTCGTGGCGGCGGCATCGAACTATGACCACAAGACGACGGGATATGTAAACGTAACCGACGACTACGTCCAACAAGCACGTCTGAGCGCCAGCTCAGCGTGTGCAAAAGGCTGGGAGCGGTTGCTCCTCGATCACGAGGACGACTATAGCAGCCTGTTCTCGCGGATGACCCTGACGCTGAATGAGGCTGACACGAGCCTGCCGACGGATGAGCTGATCCGGAAAGGCGAAGAGGCCTCGGAGGGTGAACGAATGGCGATGGCGCAGACCCTCTTCGCCTATGGACGCTACTTGCTGATCGCCTCGTCCCGCGATGGTGCCGTGCCCACCAACCTGCAAGGGATATGGTGCAACAGCAACACACCACCCTGGCACGGCAGCATACACACCAACATCAACGTCGAGATGAACTACTGGCCTGCAGAAACAACCAATCTGACCGAGACGGCGATGCCCCTGATTGAATGGGTTTATGCGGGAGCGATGGAGCAGCCCTATTGGAGGACATACACGGCGAAGATGACGGGCATCACGGAGGGCTGGGTTTGTTCATGGCCCAACAATCCGTTAGGCTACACCGACGCGTGGCGACCCGATCATTCCTACTGCGCCTCATCAGCTTGGCTCTGCTGGCACCTTTGGCAGCATTATCTCTTCACACAGGACGTGAACTTCCTGCGCGAGAAGGCTTTGCCTGTGATGATCAGCTGCATCGACTTCTGGATGAAGAGGCTCATTTGCGACAACGATGGCACATGGGTCTGTCCGCAGGAATGGAGCCCTGAACAAGGACCGTTGGACAACGGCACGGCACATACCCAGCAATGCGTGTGGAACGTGTTCGACTGTACGCTCAAGGCCGTCGGCATCGTCGGACGCCCCTCGGCAGGGCTGACCGCAAGCCGTCTCGCCGCCATCCAGGAAAAGTTCCGGGCGTTGGACAAAGGCATACACACTGAGATCTACGACGGGAAATATTGCACCGAAGTCAATGGCGTCACAAAAGGCAGCGTCCTCCTGCGGGAATGGAAGCACCATCCCTATTCCGCGGCAACAGAGCAGGACCATCGCCACGTTTCGCACCTGATGTGCCTCTATCCTTTCGACCTTTTAGAGGGCGATACGACCCTGTTGGCTGCGGCGAGGAACAGTATGCTGTTGCGAGGCGCGAAGAGCACGGGGTGGTCTATGGCGTGGAAGCTATGCCTCTGGGCAAGGATGGGCGACGGCGAACGAGCCTATAACGAGCTTACCGCAGCACTGAAGCATGCACGTTCATACGGCGTGAGCACAAATCCCCTGTACTCTGGTGTCTATTACAACTTCTTATCGGCTCATCCGCCCTTCCAGATTGACGGTAATTTCGGCATGACGGCAGGCATAGCTGAGATGCTCGTGCAGAGCCATGGTCAGACGCTGCGCCTGCTGCCCGCAGTGCCCGAGGCGTGGAAGGCTGGAGGGGCGGTGCGCGGCATGAAGGCCGAAGGGGGCTTCGACGTTGACGTGGAGTGGGAAAGCGATGAGGCACGCGCCACCATCCGCTCGCTGGCTGGACAACCGTTTCGTATGCAATGCAGAAGCGGAGATCTGTGCGAAGTCTATAACACCGAAGACGAACTAATAGCCAGTAACAGGAGACAAAAACAAATCCTCACCATTGATACCTCCGCCGGAGAACGCTTCACCGTGACACTCCAGATGAACAGCCAGTATGAATTCACGGATGACATGATCTCACGCCAGTCCTCCACCCCCGTCCTCTACGACCTTTCCGGTCGCCGACTCTCTGCACCGCCCACCCACGGCATATACATTCGTGATGGCCGAAAGGTGGTGGTGAAATGACATTACGATTTGAAAACACCCGAATCACATCTGTTCACACCTTATCGTATCTTTGGCCATGTTCTTGCCCTTCCGTTGTAATACCTTTGCAGCGTTATGGCAAAGAACTATGAATTGACCTGTTCCGCACTGGAGCAG
>CAJORF010000114.1 GCA_905236985.1 uncultured Bacteroidaceae bacterium
ACCAGATCCTAAGTCTGGCGTGTCTACCAATTCCACCACAAGCGCATTCTTGGCTAAGACGGCGCAAAGGTAATGCTTTTCTCTGAAATGACAATGGGAAACGCGGAAAATTTTCAAAAAATCTTCATTCATGCGTATGAATAGCACCTTCCTATTGACGATTTCAGCACACGTACAGGACTACTTCAGCAGATTGAAGTAGCTGTCAAGAAGGTTCTTGGCAGCCACGAAGGAGGTCTTCTGGCCTTCGAGGACGGAACGTTCGGCACCAGGCAAGAGGGCTGCTATGGTCGGGTGGTTGTAGAAACCGTTGCGGAGCTGTTCATTGATGCTCTCGTACATCCAGTATTTGGCCTGTTCAGCACGACGATGCTCGAAGTAGCCGTTGACTTTTACGAAATCGATGTATTCATAGACCATATCCCAGATTTCCTTGATGCCCAGACCGTAGAAACCAGAGTAGCAGAGCACCTTGGGCAGCCAGCCGCTCTCGGGCATCGGGAAGAGATGGAGGGCATTCTGGAACTGACGTGCCGCGAGGTGACAGGCATCGACGTTTTCACCATCGCATTTATTTATGACGATTCCATCGGCCATTTCCATGATGCCGCGTTTGATGCCTTGCAGCTCGTCGCCCGTGCCGGCAAGCTGAATCACGAGGAAGAAGTCAACCATCGAATGGCAGGCTGTCTCACTCTGTCCCACGCCTACGGTCTCCACGAAGATCTTATCGAAGCCAGCCGCCTCGCAGAGAATGATGGTCTCACGTGTCTTGCGTGCCACACCGCCGAGCGAGCCAGCCGATGGGCTGGGACGGATGAAAGAATAGGGATGCACGCTAAGTTTCTCCATGCGCGTCTTGTCACCCAGGATGGAGCCTTTGGTCTTCTCGGAGCTGGGGTCGATGGCGAGCACGGCGAGCTTTCCACCCGTCCGCTCAAGAACATGAATGCCGAACTCATCGATGCTGGTACTCTTGCCTGCTCCAGGTACACCACTGATGCCCACGCGTATGCTGTTACCGCTATAGGGCAGACATTTCTCGATGACCTCCTGCGCAATAGCTTGATGCTCAGGATGAGTGCTCTCTACAAGCGTCACAGCCTGTCCGAGGATGGTGACGTTACCCTTGACGATACCCTCAACATAGTCGGCAGCAGTGAGACGGCGACGAGCAAAACGTCCGCGTTGTAGATAAGGATTGACTATGGACGGCTGTGCAACACCGCTGTTGACGGTCAGGCCTTTATATTCTTCGTTGTTTTCGGGATGTTCCATTATTTTTTCACGTTAATGACCACCTTCGGGTGAGTGGGATCGTTGGTGATGAGGAGGATTTGAGGTTGAGGATCGCCTTCTTGCAGGAGGCTTGGGGTGAGTTTTACCTTGAGGCGAGCGCTCTTCTCCGGTTTGATTGTGCGATTAGAGAGACTCACGCTGAGTGCAAGTCCCTCGATTTGCAGACTATTGATGGTGAGTGGCATTAGACCAGCGTTGCCAATGATGATCGTCTGTGTTGCCGTTTTTTTGTTGGTCATTGCGCTGAAGTCGAGGCTGTCAGCGGAGAGTATGATCAAGGGTGCGGTCTTCAGGTCCGCTTCAGTGACTTGTGAGAAGTTCGGAAGGAGCACGGCACTGATTTTGATCTCATTCTCTGAGTTCACCTTGTCGCCCAGCGACCGGGAGAGATAGATGCTGGTCTCATGGAGTCCGTAGCCCTTCAACCGGTCGCTGTGCAGTTTCAAGTTGATACGTCCTACACGTCCGCCCGCCAGCGTCTCGGGATGGTAGGAGGCGGTGAGGTACGTAGGCAGGTGCATCAGCTCGGGTTTAAGCACAGTACGCGTATTGTTCAGGACGTAGATATTAGCCTCTGGACGGTCGCCTTGGTTGACGTTGTCGAAGGCGATCTTATTCGTGGAAAGGCGCATAGAGCCCATGTCAATGGGAAAATCGGACTCGACATCTGTGGCTTGGGCCACGACACGTCCTTGCATAGTAAGATAGATGGGCTCTCCCGCGCCCACGCGAACCTCTATTTCTTTTTGGAAATAGCCCAGCATACGGGCATCATAGGTAGCTGTGATCTTACCGCCTTGTCCGGGTGTTACCAGTGACTGAGGCCATTCGACTGAGGTACAGCCGCAGGAGGGTTTCACGGAGGTGATCTGCACGGTCTCGCTACCGTTGTTGGTGAAATCGAAGACCACTGTGCGCGGCTGTTGGTAAGTGAGTTCGCCGAGGTTCAGCACTTCGGTTTTGAAGGTCAGCGGTTTCGTCCCTTCCGCATCAGTGAGCGGAAGAGGCATGGTGACTGAAGCGTGTAGCGACGACGCAACAGTCAACGAACAGATGATATATGAGAATAGTCGTTTCACAAACAAAGATTTAATTACTTATTCTTCTTTCTCTTCACTTTCACGGCCTTGACGCCGGTGTTGGTCGGCTTGACGGGACGGATGGTGCCGTCGGCGTTGAACTCCATACGGTCGATGCACGTCTGACGGTGGAAACCGGGACCGCGGTCGCGGTCGAGATAGTTGGCATTGATGCGGTGATAGACGATGTACCACTCATCCTTGCCGGGCAGCTGGAGCACGCTGTTGTGCGCAGGACCGTAGATGCCATTGTCGGGGTCTTGGATGAGCACAATGGGTTGCGCTGCCACTTGAATGGGGCCTAAGGGCGATTTGGAGGTGCCGTAAGCGACGTGATAGTTGGGCGAACCCGTGTCATCGACACTCCAGAGGAAGTAATAGAGGCCATTGCGGAAGAAGACGTAGGGAGCCTCGCGATAAGCATAGTCCTGCAGTGTGCCGCCCTGTGGTGTCATCACGGTGATCGTCGATTCCTTAATGCTCATCATGTCGTCATTCAGTTCTGCACCAGCCATATAGCCGTTGCCCCAGTAGAGGTAATCCTTGCCGCTGACGGGATCGTGGAACACATCGACATCGATCTGCTGACCGCCGCGCACACCTTCGGGACGCTGGTTGATTATCGGACGCCCGAGGTCAGTGAAGGGGCCTTCTGGACGATTGGCTACAGCTACGCCGATAGCCTTGCGGTCGCTCTTGGGGTCGTGGCCGCTATAGTAGAAGAAGTACTTCCACTGCCCGTTCATCTTCTTCTCGATGATGCACGGTGCCCAGGCATTGCCTGTGGCCCAGGGCACTTGGTCGGAACCGAGGTCAAGCATGATGCCGTCGTGCTGCCAATCCACGAGGTTCGAGCTGGAGAAGACGGTGAAGTAGTATCCGCCCCATCCTGGTGCGCCGTCGGTCGTGGAGTAGATGTAGAAACGTCCTGTCTGCTCGGAATACAGCACTTCAGGGTCTGCGTGGAACTCAGGAAGGATGGGATTACCGGACTCTCCTTCCGTCCTCCCTGTCAGGGAGGGAGTGGTTGCCTTTGCTGTTAGGGTGCAGACTGAAATTAAAACAGATAAAAATAAAAGTGTCCTTTTCATAAGAGTCTATAGTTGAATGATTTCAAGTAATCTTTGGTGTTTTTCACCCTTCTCTAAAGTAATCCCACATCTCAAATACATCTTCCTTCGTGACGTGCTGGTTGATGCGGACATCGCCGACAGCACCGAGCAGGGTGAAGTTGATGACACCCGCGCTGTTCTTCTTGTCGTGCGTCATCAGTTCGTAGAGGTGGTCGTATTGTTTGCAGTCGAACTGAAAGTGACCGTATGTCTCTCGCACGAAATATTCCACTTGATGGAAGCGTTCGGTGGGGAAGCCACAGCGCGTGGCACTCAAGTAGAGTTCACAGATCAGTCCCCAGGCGACGGCATAGCCATGCAGGACGGGTTGCCCGTTGGCGAGTGCCAAGCTCTCGAAGGCATGCCCCACGGTGTGACCGAGGTTCAATGCCTTACGCAAGCCCTGTTCGTAAGGGTCTTCAGTCACAATACGTTCCTTGATGGCAACGCTCTTGCCGACGAGACTGCTCAGGGCGTTGAGGTCAGGGTGATCGAGGTCGAAGCGTAGCAGTTCCATCAGTTCCTCGTCGCTGCTGATGAGTCCGTGCTTCACCATCTCAGCATAGCCGCTGCGGATGTTCTGGTCATCGAGTGTACGCAGAAATTCAGTGTCGAGAATGACGGTTCGCGCTTCATTGAACACTCCTATTTCATTCTTCAATCCCCGGAAGTTGATTCCCGTCTTACCCCCCACGCTGGCATCCACCATCGCCAAAAGCGTTGTGGGAATATTGATGAACGCTATGCCACGCTTGAAGGTTGAGGCGGCGAAGCCGCCGAGATCTGTCACCATGCCTCCGCCGAGGTTGATGAGCAGTGAGTGTCGTGTGGCACCTCCTTCCCCAAGTGCTGTCCATACATCAGACAGCGACTCCAGCGTCTTGGCTTCGTCTGTAGCACCGATGGTGATCATCTGCGCCTCACAGAGACAATCAAAATGCTGAATGACAGGCCAGCAACATTCGACTGTCGTTGTGTCTGTGAGCACGAAGAGACGGTCGGGGCGCACGTCTTCGATGGCTGCCGCGAGTTCTGCGTGTAGGTCTTTGCTGATGATGACGTCTTGGGCCATAGGTGGATATGGGTTTGTTCAGAGGTCGAGAAAATCTTTTGGACGAGTCATCTCAATGACTTCAAGGTCGCGGAAAGCACTGCCGTCAACAGTGAAGCGCACCAGTGTCCTCACCTGATGCCAGCCCTGTAAGCCTGCGGCTCCCGGATTGATATGGAGCAGCCCGAGTGTCTCGTCGTACTGCACCTTCAGTATATGGCTGTGGCCGCAGACGAAGAGCTGTGGCGGACGGGCATAGAGCTGATGGCGGATGCGGAAGTCGTAGCGTCCCGGGTAGCCGCCGATGTGGGTCAGCAGCACGTCAGCCTCCTCGCAACGGAACCTCAACACCTCGGGAAACATTCGGCGCAGCTCGGCTCCGTCGCAGTTGCCCACTACAGCGCGCAGTGTCCGAAAGGCGGCCAGACGGTCGGCAACGGTCGTGCTACCGATGTCGCCGGCGTGCCATATCTCGTCGCACTGCTCGAAATATTCGAGGTAGCGATCGTCCCAGTAGGCGTGGGTGTCGGAGAGGATTCCTATGCGTTTCACGGCGCAAAGATAGCAATTATTTGATGAAAAACGGCTCTCAGCCGCAAAAACTTTAATCTTTCAACTTTAAACTTTAAACTTTTTACTACCTTTGCCGCCAAAATGAGAAATAATTAACGGTTTCATCGTTATGAGAAAGCTATTTTTTACCTGCCTTTTGGCCACAATCGGTTTATTGACAATTAACGCTCAGGACACATTCAGCGGCTACATCGTCGCAGACGAAGGTGCTTGGTGCTGGTTCGCAGACCCTCGCGCCTTGCATTATGAGAACACGACCGGCACAATCAATGCCACATACATCGGATACATTGATGTCCACGGCAATGTGAAAGCGACGCAATACGACTGGGTGACAAAGCGCAAGACGGATGTGCTCATTCGCAGCTACTTCCAACCCGACGACCACAACAACCCGACCTTCGTCGTGCTGCCCGATGAGCGCGTCATGATTTTCTACACGCGCCACACCGATGAGGCCAAGATCTGGTACCGCATCTCTCGCAAGCCGGGCGACATCACGGCTCTTGGCGACGAGAAATTCCTCGCCACAGCCAACAACACGACTTATCCTTCACCTTTTATATTAAGTGATGACCCCAACCACATCTACCTCTGTTGGCGCGGTATAGGCTGGCATCCGACTATCGCCCGTATCACCATGCCCGATGCTGACGACAACTGCGCCTTCGACTTCGGTCCTAAGCAGATCGTGCAATCGACGGGAGCGCGTCCCTACGCCAAATACCAGAGTAATGGTAAGGATAAGATCTACCTCTCCTATACCACTGGCCATCCCGACAATGAGATGCCCGACTGGCTCTATTTCAATGTCATCGACATCAATCAGGGCAACGGACCCATCCTTCGTGACCTGAAAGGCAACCAGTTGAAGAAGATTGCTGACGGCGTGTTCAATGTCAGCAAGACAACGAGCTACGCCAACACTTATCCTGCCACGATTGTAGATAACTCAGCCAACATCCGCAATTGGGTGTGGCAGATCACCTTGGATCAGGACGAGAATCCCGTCATCGCTTATCCGCACATTGATGACCCCAAGACGACACACGTCTATTGGTATGCCCGCTGGACGGGAAGCGAATGGCAGCGCACGTGGGTGCAATATGCCGGTCATGCCTTCCACCAGAACTGGAATTCGACTGAGCGTTGCTACAGCGGTGGCATGACCATCGACCCCGACCACGTGAACGACCTCTATCTCAGCATCCCCACCACTGGCAGTCAGTACAACAAAGACGGTGTCTATGAGATCTGGAAATACACCATCAACGACGCCGGTGAGGTGGCTGGCAGCGAACAGATTACCCGCAACTCCGCGAAGAACAATGTCCGTCCCTTCATCATTCCAGGCTCCAAGAACTCTCCCCTGCGTCTCGGTTGGATGAACGGTGACTATTTCTATTGGATGGTGAAGCAAGGCTATCCCAAGGGCTACCCAACGGACATCCGCTTCGACTACGAATGGCAGGAGGAGCTGACGCCCGAAGACGAGACGATGCCGCGCACAGATTGTTGGTGTCTCGGTGCGAACAAGACGCTCAACTTGGCCTTCGCCATGAACGAGCAGAAATACCAGGGCAAGCTTTTCACCGTGGGTAATATGACGTATAGCCTCGACACGGACAACTATCCCGTTATCACCATCGGCAATCAAACCTACCGCGGCCAGAACCGTCTGCTCACCAGCGACAATTGGGCCACACAGAGTAGCGGCACCAATGGCGAAAACCATCCCACCAAGCTCACGACCTGGGTGTTGACGCTGACTTACGACGGAAAAGTGCTTACCACCTATCGCAACGGATTAGTGGATCAGGTCATTGAGAACAGCGAACTGCAGGGCGGTACAGCTGAAGCCTACGGCGAGGAGTACAATCACACCATCTTGAGCCAGAGCGACTACTATGCCTGTGCCTCGCCCGTCACCGTGCAGGCTTTCGTCAAGAACATCCAACAGAACATGGCCGCAGAGACCGCTAAGAATGCCCTCATGATGCTCGACCTCCCCACGGAGACGCGCACTGACCTCGTGCTGCCTGCTACGAAACTCAACCTCGACATCACCTGGACGAGTTCCAACGAGAAGGTCATCAGCAATTCTGGCGTTCTCTTCGGCTCGGCAGAGGACACGCCCGTCACCCTCACCGCTACCATCGCTGGCGAGAGTCGGTCCTTTGAAGTGCTGGCTCTTGCCCGTGACATCACCAAGAATCTGCGTTATGCACAGGCAGAGACCCTCGACCTCACCGCCAACACGGCTACAGGTTTTGCCTCCAACAAGTATGGTCTCGCGCCCGAAGGACTGCTCACGGGTTTGCGTTCATACACCGTCCTGTTGACCGCCTCCCCCACGACCATGCTGAAACAGCCGCGTCTCTACGATTTCGGCTCCGGCTCTGGCAACAGCCTCTTCCTGCGCGCCGATGCGCTCTCGGCAGGCATCAAGTACAATGGTGGCACGACCACAATGGTCACCAGCCAGACCAAGCTCCAAGCGGGCACCACTTACAAGCTCGCCGTCAGCTATGATGCTGCTACGCACACCACACGTATATATATTAATGGTGTGGAAGACATCAGTGGAACGGCCAATGTGAACGAGCCCTATATGCTTGCTGAGTTGGCTGCCGACACGCGCAACTATATCGGTCGCACGCAGTGGTGGGACGGCCAGTACAAAGCTGACAACCAAGACTTCTGCGGTATCATCGACGGCTTGCGCCTGTATGATGTGTGCCTCACCCCGAAGGAGATATGCGAGCTGCAGGAGATCCCTTTTGAGCAGAAGGAGTTGCCCACGGCACTCCTGAATGGTGACTTCGAAGGTGCCTACGACATACAGCCTGGCAGCGGTGTCAGCAGCGACCGTGCCATCTATGTGCCGGAAGGATGGCAGGTGGATCGCGTCAATGGCGATGTCAACGATATCACCGCCCTGAAAACGGGAGACCTTTACTTCGACCGTTTCTTTGCCAACCTGGAGAAGCCTGCCAGCAACGGCGCACAGACCTATTGGATTCGTCAGAACTGGGGTACACCCACGCTCACCCTCTCGCAGGAGCTCCGTTTGCCCGAAGGACAATACACGCTGACCTGTGACCTCTGGAAGAGCGGTCTTGGCGGTGATGCTATCGTTAGCATCACCACCGAAGGTGGCACCACCGTGAAATCCCCGACATTGGAGAATAAGGCCGAATGGCAGCATCTCAGCCTCGATTTTGAGAGCGACGGCTCGGCCTCAACCACCATCCAACTGTCTGCCATCCACAACAGCGCCGGATCGGAGAAGATCATCGGTTGGGATAATGTGGCGTTAACGCTTAAACAGGGTGATTCTATCGATGAAATCGTTGGAAATAGCACATCAACTCGCTATGACCTCGGCGGACGCCAAGTGCTTCCCACTTCGAACCAAAAGGGAATCTATATCCAAGGCAACCGCAAAGTTGTGATCAAGTAAGGGTCATCGTCAATCATATTTTGCCAATTCTTCAATTATCTTCATGATAGTTTGTATAGCTGAGAAACCCTCCGTCGCACGCGACATCGCCAATGTGCTGGGTGCCAAAAACGACCGTGGAGGGTTCATGGAAGGAAATGGATACCAAGTGACCTGGACTTTCGGCCATCTGTGTGAGCTGAAGGAACCGCACGAGTACTCCTCGATGTGGAAGACGTGGAGCTTGGCACAGCTGCCCATGATTCCGTCGCGCTTTGGCATCAAGTTGAAAGCCGACAAAGGGGTGGAGAAACAGTTCGCTGTCATTGAGAAGCTCATGCAGGCCGCCGATGCCATCATCAACTGCGGTGATGCAGGGCAGGAGGGTGAGCTCATCCAGCGATGGGTGATGCAGAAGGCGGGTGCTAAATGTCCCGTGCAACGCTTGTGGATCAGCTCACTCACCGAGGAGGCCATTCGCGAGGGCTTCCAGTCGCTCAAGGATCAGCGTGAATACCAAAGCCTCTATGAAGCGGGGCTCTGCCGTGCCATTGGCGACTGGACGCTTGGCATGAACGCCACGCGTCTCTATACCTTGAAATATGGTCTCAACCGCCAAGTCCTGAGCATCGGGCGCGTGCAGACACCAACCCTTGCCCTCATCGTCAACCGTCAGCACGAGATCGATCATTTCACGCCCGAAACCTATTGGGTACTCTCCACCGTCTATCGTGATACGACCTTCACGGCAGTCATGGAGGAGGGCGACCGCGGCTTCAAGACACAGGAGGAGGGTGAGAAAGCTTTGGAAGCCATTCGTCCGCTGCCTTTCACCATCACCTCTGTCGAGAAGAAAGCTGGCAAGGAGGCCCCGCCCCGTCTCTTCGACCTGACCTCCCTCCAAGTGGAATGTAATAAGAAGTTCGGCTACTCCGCTGAAACGACGCTCCAGCTCATCCAGAGCCTCTACGAGAAGAAGGTGGCCACCTACCCGCGCGTCGATACGACTTATCTGCCCGATGATGTCTTTCCCAAATGTCCGCAAATCCTCGATGGAATGGTGCCTTACGCTCATTTCATCCAGCCTCTGTTTGCTGATGGCAAGACGCTGAAGAAGTCCACCAAGGTCTTCGATAACTCCAAGGTCACCGACCACCATGCCATCATCCCCACAGGTGTCAATCCCGCCACCGTGTCAATGACCGACATGGAGAAACGCGTCTATGATCTCATTGCCCGCCGTTTCATCGGTGCTTTCTACCCGGAATGTAAGTTCGAGCAGACGACGGTGACGGGGGAGGTGCGCAGTGAAGGCCTGCGCGTCGCATCCTTTGATGATGCCATTCCCTTCCGTGCTACTGGCAAGCGCATCATCGACCCCGCCTGGCACGTCCTCTGGGAGAAGAAGAAGCCCGCCGGCCCAACTCCTGAGGGTTCTCCCGAAGGTCAAGATGAAGGGCAAAACGAGGAACGCTCCCTCCCCGCCTTCAAGAAAGGGGAGAACGGCCCGCACACGCCAACGCTCACCGAGAAACAGACTACGCCGCCCAAGCCCTACACCGAAGCGACACTCCTCCGTGCCATGGAGACCGCAGGCAAGCTCGTTGATAACGATGAGCTGCGCGATGCGTTGAAGGAAAACGGCATCGGGCGTCCCTCCACACGTGCTGCCATCATCGAGACGCTCTTCAAACGTAATTACATCAAGCGTGTGCGCAAAAGCCTGGCTCCCACAGCCACGGGCATCGAGCTCATCGGCCTCATCCGCGAGGAACTCCTCAAGAGTGCCGAACTCACTGGCATCTGGGAGAAGAAGCTGCGACAGATCGAGCGTCATGAGTATGATGCCGCCACCTTCATTGCCGAACTCAAACAGATGGTCACTGACATCGTGCTGACAGTCATGCAGGACAATTCCAACCGGCGCGTGCCCCCAGCACAATAAATGATATGGTTCGTGCGTTATATTTAAAAAATGAAAAGCGAAAGAGTGAAAAATGAAAAATTCAAATTACCGATGAAGGCTGGTCAATCTTTAGGCCGGCATCTTTTGTCATTCTTATATTTTTCACTTTTCTCTCTTTCCTTATTCACGCTATTCACTTCCTGCAACGCAGAGACGGCGCTGAAGAAGGGCGATCAGTTCTATGCTCGGGGTGAATACTTTGATGCTGCCGCCGAGTACAAGACCGCCTACTCCAAGACGGCCATCAGGCTGCGCGACAAGCGTGGCGAACGTGCCTTCAAGATGGCTGACTGCTACCGACGCATCAACTACACCGCCAAGGCTATCGGTGCTTATCAGAACGGCATCCGCTACACCGAAAAGGCCATGGCCGACCGCAAGAAGGCCGCAGAACTCGCAGCCAAGGAGCAAGCTTCCAAGAAATCCAAGAAGTCCAAGAAGGAACAGGATGAGACAGACCCGACCTCAGTTGCAGCTCCCGATGGCTCTCCCGAAGATCTTAACACCCTTGACTCCCTCGCTGAATCCGCCATCCTCGATGCCACCCTCAAGCTCGCCCGTCTCCAGCATAAGAACGGCGACTACAAGGCTGCCATCAAGAACTACGAGCGTTACATCGAGGAGTCGCAAGTGCTCTATCCCCTCTATCCCGATATCTGCACCCCGCAGAATGACACCCTTGCCATCAACGGCCTCATCGGTGCGCGCCAAGCCGCTGTCTTCAAGAAGAAAGGTTCTTTATACACCATCAAGAAAGAGCCATTGCTCAACTCTCGCCGCTCGGATTTCTCTCCCGCGCTCTGCGGCGACGATTGGGATCAGCTCTATTGGACCACCACTCGTCCCCAAGCCACCGGCGATGACCTCAGCGGCATCACCGGCACCAAGTGTGCCGACATCTTCTGGACAAAGAAAGACGACAAGGGTAAATGGGCCACACCCGAGAAGGTGGAGGGCGACCTCAATTCTGAACTCGAAGAGGGTGTCTGCTGCTTCTCTGCTGACGGCAAGACGATGTACCTCACACGCTGCTCTACCGACCCCGAATACCCCCGCTACGCACAGATCTTCACTTCGCAACGCTCTGATGCCACTTGGGCTAAACCCCAGGAGGTGAGGATCTCCAAGGATACCCTCTCCGCCTTTGCACATCCTGCTGTCTCGCCCGATGGCAGCTGGCTGTATTTCGTCAGCGATATGCCTGGCGGTCATGGTGGCAAGGACATCTGGCGCATCAGTATTGAGGGCAAGGTGCTCGGTGGTGCCGAGTGTCTGCCTGCTCCCATCAACACGCCTGGCGACGAGATGTTCCCCTCGTTCCGCCCCAATGGCGACCTCTACATCTCCTCCGACGGTCATTCCGGCATGGGAGGTCTCGACCTCTTCATGGCACGCGAGGACAGCGTCACCCATGAGTGGAAGCTCACCCATCTGCCTTATCCCATGAACTCCGCTGGCGATGACTTCGGCATGACCTTCGAGGGTCTGCACAATCGAGGCTATTTCTCCACTAACCGCGGCGATGGTCGCGGCTGGGATCACCTCATGAGCTTCTTCTGCCCCGAGGTCGTGCAGAGCGTCAAGGGTTGGGTCTATGAGAAGGATGGCTATGAACTGCCTGCCGGACTGGTTCACATGATTGGTTCCGACGGCACCAACCAGAAACTCAGCGTGCGTGGCGATGGATCCTTCGAAGTGGCCGTGCAGCCTCATGTCGAATACCTCTTCCTCGGCACTTGCAAGGGCTATCTCAACCACGTCGAGCAACTCACCGTAGATACTTCCAGTGTCAGCCGCGAGTACGTCCTGCAGTTTCCGTTGGCCTCCATCACCGCTCCCGTCCTTGTTCGTAATGTCTTTTATGAGTTTGACAGTGCGGAACTCACCGATGACAGCACCGAAGCTCTTGATAGCCTCGTGTCGCTCTTGAACGAGAACCCCAACGTCACCATCGAGCTCAGTGCCCACTGCGACTATCGCGGTAACGATCAGTACAACGAACGCCTATCCCAGCGTCGCGCTGAGAGTGTTGTCAACTATCTCATTGTGCATGGTATAGCAGCCGACCGTCTCACGCCCAAAGGCTATGGCGAGAGCCGTCCGAAGGTGGTCAAGCGCCGCATCGCTGAGTCGCACCCCTTCCTTCATGAGGGCGACACCCTCACTGAGGCTTTTATCCGCGCTCTGCCCGAGGATAGTCTGCAGGAAGCCTGCAACGCCCTCAACCGTCGCACGGAGTTCCGTGTCCTGCGCACCACCTACGGTCTCTTCGATAAACCGAAGACCAAAGAGACCCCTCTCCCTGATCCTCCTGCCGAGGCTACAGATCCCAACGAATAACTCACGTAAGCCGCAGGTAGGAACGGGTCACGCGGAGCAGCTCAAGGCTGACCGCGCGGTCAGTGGAATCGCCGCATCACCAAGAAATACCGTTTGGTCTATACGATGAACCAATCTGGGCAATAAAAAAAGCCCCCGTTAAGGACGAGGGCAACCTGAATGTCTTCACAACGGAATAATCCTTATTGTGAATTGCTGAAATTCGTGGGCAAAGGTAGGGATTTTTCGTGATTGCGCAAACTTTTCAGCAAACTTTTGCTCATAATCGAGGTTTTTTGTTTACTTTTGCCCACAGAACAAACAGATTTACCTTATGAAACACATTTTAGGACTTGATTTAGGCACTACCAGCATTGGTTGGGCTTTGGTGAATGAAGCAGAGAATAGCGAGGAGTCATCTTCCATCACTCGCTTAGGTGTTAGAGTCGTACCATTAACCGTTGATGAACAAACGAACTTTGAGAAAGGTAAGAGCATCACGACCAATGCCGACCGTACTCTCAAGCGGGGTATGCGCCGTAGTCTTCAGCGGTACAAGCTTCGCCGCACAGCTCTCATCAAAACCCTGAAAGAAGCCGGTATAATTCGTGATGATACAATTCTCACAGAGAATGGTCCTCGCACAACTTTTGCGACACTTCGGGCGCGCGCCAAAGCTGTTACAGAAGAAGTCAGCCTTGAAGAATTTGCGCGTATCCTCTTGATGATGAACAAGAAAAGAGGATACAAGAGCAGCCGCAAAGCTCAATCAACAGAGGAAGGTTCGCTTATCGATGGAATGGAAGTGGCTAAGAAACTGCATGATGAACGACTCACCCCGGGACAGTATGTCTATACGCTTCTTCAAGAAGGTAAGAAGTACATCCCCGACTTCTATCGCTCTGACCTACAAGCTGAATTTGATGCCGTCTGGCAGTTTCAGAAAAACTACCACGCTGACATCCTGACGGATGATTTCTATGACCAGCTACAGAACAAGTCAAAGACAAAGACCTCCTCTATTTTCTTAGGTAAATATGGTATCTACACAGCGGACAATAAAGGCGCTGATCGCCGTTTACAGCAGTACCGTTGGCGCACGGAGGCTCTCAGTAGAGCGCTTACGCAAGAGGAACTGGCTTTTGTGATAGCAGACGTCAATGGAGCTATCAATAACAGCAGCGGCTACCTCGGAGCCATCAGTGACCGATCCAAAGAGTTGTATTTTAATCAACAGACTATCGGCCAATACATTCTTCAGCACCTCGAAGCTAATCCACATTACAGTTTGAAGAACCAGACGTTCTATCGGCAGGACTATCTCGATGAGTTTGAACGTATCTGGGAGAAGCAAGCGCAGTTCCACCCAGAGCTGACACCAGAATTGAAGAAAAACGTCCGTGACATCATCATCTTCTATCAGCGTCCCCTGAAGAGCAAAAAGGCGATGCTGGATATCTGTACTTTTGAGAACCGCCAAGTGGAAGTCACAGAGGACGGAAAAACACGCATAAAGACTGTGGGGCTAAAGGTGTGTCCTAAGTCCTCACCCCTCTTCCAAGAGTTCAAGGTTTGGCAAGTCCTCAATAACCTGCAAATCGAATACGAAGCACCAGGCGAAGACCTCTTCGCAGAGACGGAGCAGAGACGTTTGCTCACACTTGAAGAGATGGAACGCCTTGCGCACGAACTTTTATATAAGGATAAGCTAACCAAGCGCGAAGCCCTCTCGATACTCTTTGGCAAGGCAGCAAAGAAATACGACTTGAACTACAAGGAGATTGAGGGCAACCGCACCATGGCCGCGCTCTATCGTGCTTACTTCAAGATGATAGTGCTTTCCGGCCACGAGGAGTACGATATCAACAAGTTGAAGGCCAACGAAATCGAAGAGATGGCCGGTAGTATTTTCTCTATGCTTGGTTTTAACCCAGACATCCTTCACTTCGACGCAACCCTCGAAGGGCACGCTTTCGATCAACAGCCCCTCTACCAACTTTGGCATCTGCTCTACTCCTACGAAGGTGATAACTCCAAGACGGGTAATGAAGCACTCATTGCCAAGCTTCAAAACCTCTGCCATTGTGAACGCGAATATGCTCAGGTGCTGGCTAACGTCACATTCCAAGAAGATTATGGAAGTCTCAGTGCGAAAGCCATGCGAAAGATTCTTCCTCATTTGAAAGAAGGACAGCAATACGATGAAGCCTGTGCAGCAGCAGGATACCGTCATTCCGAGCGTTCACGAACCAAAGAAGAGCTGGCCAACAGAACGTATCTCGACCGCCTTGAACTGCTTCCCCGCAATGCGCTACGCAACCCCGTTGTGGAGAAGATTCTCAATCAGATGATCAATGTGGTCAATGCTGTTTGTGAAGAATATGGCAAGCCCGATGAGATTCGTATCGAACTGGCACGTGACCTGAAACAGAGTGCCAAAGAGCGTGAGAAAGCCACTGCGGACATCAACGAGGCCAATCTGCTGAATGAGAAATATCGCAAGATTCTGGAAACGGAATTCGGTATTCCTCACGTCAGCCGCAATGACATCATTCGTTACAAGCTCTACATGGAATTGAAGGACAACGGCTTCAAGACACTCTATTCTGACACCTATATCCCAAGGGATAAGCTATTCAGCAAAGAGTTCGACATCGAGCACATCATCCCGCAAGCCCGTCTCTTCGACGATTCCTTCTCCAACAAGACCCTGGAAGCACGAGACATCAATATAGAGAAGAGCAACGCTACAGCTTTCGATTACATTCTTGGCAAGTGGGGTGAGGAGCGAGCATCTGTATATAAGACCAAGATAGATGACCTTTATCGAAAAGGAGTCATCAGCAAGTCAAAACACGACAAGCTCCTGTTGCGTGAGGAGAATATCCCCGACGGATTCATCGATCGCGACTTGCGCAACTCCCAGTATATTGCCAAGAAGGCGAGAGAGATTCTCGAGGATTTGGTCAGCGTCGTTTTGCCAACTATCGGAAGTATCACAGATCGCTTGCGTGAAGATTGGCAGCTTGTGGATGTTATGCAGGAACTCAATTGGGACAAATACCATCGTCTGGGTCTCACAGAAAGCTATCAGGACAGAGACGGGCGCACGATTCAGCGTATCAAGGATTGGACCAAGCGCAACGATCATCGTCACCACGCGATGGACGCGCTGACCATAGCTTTCACCAAGCCCGCCTACATCCAATACCTCAATAACCTTAATGCTCGTAGCGACAAATCCAGTAACATCTATGCTATTGAGCAACGTCATCTCTACCGTGATAGCCGTGGAAAACTGCGTTTCCGTGCTCCTATTCCATTAGACCAGTTCCGCATGGAGGCTAAACGCAAACTCGAGGATATTCTGATCTCCATTAAGGCTAAGAACAAAGTGATGACGCAGAATGTCAACAAGACCAAGTCAAAGGCTGGAACGCAAAGAAAGATTCAACTGACTCCGCGTGGACAATTGCACAATGAAACCATCTACGGCCATACACTCCATCGCATCTCAGAAGAAGTGAAGGTGGATGGCAAAATGACATTGGAGCGCGCAGCTCTGATAGCTAAGAAAGTGTATCGCGAAGCGGTCATTGCTCGTTTGACACAGTTTGGGAATGACCCCAAGAAAGCATTCACGGGCAAGAACTCGTCAGAGAAGAATCCCATCTGGCTGAATGAAGAGCACGCAGAGCAAGTGCCGCCTCGTGTGAAGTTGGTATATTATGAAGACTATTATCCCATCCGCAAACCCGTATCGCCTGATTTGAAACTCGACAAGGTCATAGATGTGGGCGTTCGTCGGATTCTACAGGCACGATTGGAAGAATTTGGCGGCGATGCCAAGAAAGCTTTCTCCAATCTCGACGAGAACCCGATTTATCTCAACAAGGAGAAAGGAATCACGATCAAAAGTGTCCGTATTCGTGGCGTCCTCAGCGCCATACCTCTTCATGAAGCCAAAGACCATTTTGGACATACGATCACATACGGCAAAGGAAATAGGCGTCCAGTCGATTATGTGCAGACAGCCAGCACACACCACATCGCTGTCTATCGCGACGCTGACGGAAATCTGCAAGATGTGGCAGTGTCATTCTTGGAGGCGACAACAAGAAAGGCTTTGGGGCAACCTGTTGTTGATACAGACTATAACTCGTCCTTAGGCTGGAAGTTTCTGTTTTCCATGAAGCAAAACGAATACTTCATCTTTCCCGATGTAGAGCACGGATTTGACCCCAATGCAATAGATATATTTGATCCGAAGAATAAAGCGGAGATAAGCAAGCAGTTGTATAGGGTACAGAAATTATCAAGAGTTGATTATGGAAAACAAATTGTCAGAGAATACGTTTTTAGGCATCACTTAGAAACAACTGTTGATGAAGTTAAAGAACTAAAAAACCTCACTTTCAAAAACATAAAATCATTACAATATTTTGAAGGTATCGTCAAAGTCCGAGTCAATCATCTTGGCGATATATTACCAGCAAAAGAAAACTAAGAAATTAACCTTTAGAGCCCACAAGTGATGTGGGCTCTTTTAATATCTTTAAGCCTATGATCAAGAAAACCCTTTGCTTCTCCAATCCCACTTACCTTAGCCTCCGCAATGGGCAATTGGTGATTCAGTTACCAGACGTAGAGAAGAACGACACGCTGACGCCTGAGTTCAAAAAAATGAATGAGCGCACAATCCCGATAGAAGACATCGGGGTGGTGGTGCTTGACAACAAACGCATCACCATCACCACGGGTGCGATGGAAGCTCTTCTGGAGAACAACGCAGCCGTCATCACCTGCGACAGCCACAGTATGCCAGTGGGGTTGATGCTACCGCTATATGGCAACACGCTCCAGAACGAGCGTTTCCGCGACCAACTTGATGCTTCTCTCCCTCTCCGCAAGCAGCTGTGGCAGCAAACCATCAAGCAAAAGATAGCCAATCAGGAAGTGGTGTTACACACTTACACAGAGGCAGAAACCCGTTGTATGAAGGTGTGGGTTGACGAAGTGCGCAGCGGCGATGCAGACAATCTCGAAGCACGGGCTGCGGCCTACTACTGGCGCAACCTGTTTCCTGAAATACCGGATTTTGTCAGAGGCCGCGAGGAGGCTCCTCCCAACAACCTCCTCAACTACGGCTATGCCATACTGCGTGCTGTCATTGCCCGTGCATTGGTCAGTAGCGGTTTGTTACCTACTTTGGGCATTCACCACCACAACCGCTACAACGCCTACTGCTTGGCAGACGACATTATGGAACCCTATCGCCCCTACGTGGATGAGTTGGTCATCAAGATCATCCGCAAGCGAGTGAACTACTCGGAACTTACAAAGGAGTTAAAAGCAGAGTTGCTGGCCATTCCTGTTCTCGACGTGGTCATTGATGGAAAACGAAGCCCGCTTATGATCGCCGCCACTCAAACAACAGCCTCGCTCTACAAATGTTTTAGTGGAGAACTACGTAAGGTTAGCTATCCTCAAATGTAGGCAACACGCTATGGTTATAGTTGATTCATCACGTTTCAGTCAGTATCGTGTGATGTGGATTCTCGTTTTCTTTGACCTTCCTACCGATACCAAAAAGGAACGCAAGGCAGCCGCTAAGTTCCGTAAAGACATCATGGGCGATGGTTTCACCATGTTCCAGTTCTCCATCTACATCCGTCATTGCGCCAGCCGCGAGAACATGGAAGTACATATCAAGCGCGTCAAAGCAGCATTGCCAGAGTTCGGCAATGTTGGCATATTGGGAATTACAGATAAGCAGTTCGGCGACATCCAACTCTTCTACGGGAAGAAAGAAAAAGCACCAGCGGCAGCAGGTCAACAGCTCGAACTCTTCTAAACTTCATCTTCCTTAACCATCATCTTTGGATAGCGGATTCTATCTTTAACGACAAAGTCCGCTATCTATCCATCATTCATTTTTTAATTCTAATTCGAACCTTAAATCTTTGTATTATACCATCTTACATACATCGTGGTGTCTATGATGGTTCAAAGATAAAGAATTTCAAGCAATTCACAACGGAGTGTCAAAGCCAAACTCGGAAGCGTCGGTGTCTATGATGGTTCAAAGATAAAGAATTTCAAGCAATTCACAACAGAGCGATCAATTTCGACTTGGAGTCCATTGGTGTCTATGATGGTTCAAAGATAAAGAATTTCAAGCAATTCACAACGAAGGTTACTAAATTTGTTGTCGAAGCTGAGGTGTCTATGATGGTTCAAAGATAAAGAATTTCAAGCAATTCACAACCCCTCAACTGCTGTCTCGCTGCTCAGAGTGGGTGTCTATGATGGTTCAAAGATAAAGAATTTCAAGCAATTCACAACAACATCGATGGTTGCCACTCCGTCCATGTAGGTGTCTATGATGGTTCAAAGATAAAGAATTTCAAGCAATTCACAACAGATCAACTATTTTAAGACGCACGATCCTAGGTGTCTATGATGGTTCAAAGATAAAGAATTTCAAGCAATTCACAACAGCGAGTATTTTAATTCGTGAAATTCGTGGGTGTCTATGATGGTTCAAAGATAAAGAATTTCAAGCAATTCACAACCGCGGTCTTGTGTCATTTCTGTACGTAGTGGGTGTCTATGATGGTTCAAAGATAAAGAATTTCAAGCAATTCACAACACAGATGACTGGCAGGTCGCGTGGTTCTGGGGTGTCTATGATGGTTCAAAGATAAAGAATTTCAAGCAATTCACAACCGGGACATATCTGAACATCATTCATCTGCCGGTGTCTATGATGGTTCAAAGATAAAGAATTTCAAGCAATTCACAACATGCTGCTGCTCAACCATGGCGGCAGTTGTGGTGTCTATGATGGTTCAAAGATAAAGAATTTCAAGCAATTCACAACTATAAAAAGTGCCAACCCTAATCACAAAGGGGTGTCTATGATGGTTCAAAGATAAAGAATTTCAAGCAATTCACAACCGTAAGGATGAAAACGGAAAATTTAACCATGGTGTCTATGATGGTTCAAAGATAAAGAATTTCAAGCAATTCACAACTGAAGCGTCGCTCAATCTTCGCGCTTTCTTGGTGTCTAT
>CAJORF010000115.1 GCA_905236985.1 uncultured Bacteroidaceae bacterium
CCCGCCTCTTTAGCTCAGTTGGCCAGAGCACGTGATTTGTAATCTCGGGGTCGTTGGTTCGAATCCGACAAGAGGCTCAGAAAGGTGAACAACCTGACCAGCGTCCCCTCCCTAATCAAGGAGGGGACGTTTTGCAAACAGCAGACATCATTTTTTTCACACATATCTAACGAAAAAAGAACGATTATGAAAATCTCTAAGATTGAACATCTGGGCATCGCCGTGCAGAGCATCGACGAAGTGCTGCCGTATTTCGAGAACGTTCTCGGACTGAAGTGCTACAAGACTGAGGTCGTCGAGGATCAGAAGGTCAAGACCGCTTTCATGAAGGTTGGCGAGGTGAAGCTCGAACTTCTGGAACCCACCTGCCCCGAGAGCACCATTCAGAAGTGGCTCGACAAGGGCAACAAGGGTATTCACCACATGGCTTTCTGCATCGAGGACGGTGTAGCTAATGCACTCGCTGAGGTCAGCGAGAAGGGCATCCGTCTCATCGACGAAGCTCCCCGCAAGGGTGCTGACGGTCTGAACATTGCTTTCCTCCACCCGAAGTCAACAGTGGGCATTCTCACTGAGCTCTGCGAGGATCCCAACAAGTAAGATCCCGTTTTCAACAAAACTGAAAGAGGCTGTGTCGATGTAGGTTGACACAGCCTCTTTCTTATGATACAGCCCGAAGTGCTGTCTATTCGCGACGTTCGTAGCCCCATTCGTCGATAGCACGTCCCCAGTACTCATTGACCAGCTGTATCGTGCGTGGCTTGTACTCGTACTTATTCTTCTTGTAGCCTCGCTTGCTTTCGATATAAGCACGGATGGCAGGCTCTGACTCTTCCCAGCCTGGCAGTTGGAGGCGGGAATAGATGTCCTTGGTGACGGAGTAGGCATCGCGCTCAAACTCCTCGAACTTCACTTCATAGAGATTGCCTTTCGGGATGAACTGCTTCTGCTGCTGGTAAGCATCATAGAGACGAGGATAAGCGAGGATGGCGTTCATCTCAATTTCATCGTCGCTGATCTCTTGCAGCTTCAGAGGTGCTATGGTTTGTGTGAAGTAGGAGCGTGTGCTCTCGAAGACGGTGTAAGGATTGCGCATCAAATAGATGAACTTGGCGTTGGGAAACATCTCCACGAGGGCACGAACATGGCCGGTGTGAGGTGGATTCTTGGAAAGGTACTGTGTGCCGCCTGTGTTCCAGAGGCTAATCTTGACAATCTTCATGAATTCCTCTTGGAAGATACGCTTCTCTTCGGGTGTGATCTTTTCGAAGGTCAGGTAGCGATCGCAATAGTCTAACATCCGCTTGGGGAAGTACCAGAAATCGTAGTAGCTGTAGGGCATACAGGCACTGAGCGCAAACTCCTCTTCTTGCGGCAGGTCGGGCGTCAGCTCCATTCCGTCGGTGGGACGATGATTGGGAATGAAGATTTTCATCAAGAACTTGAAGAAGGGCTGTCCGAACATCATCAGGTGTGGAAAGACCGTCTGGTAGGTGGTGGTGTGCCCAAAATGCTCGTCCTGTGCAAAGATGTTATGCACAAAGGTGGTTCCGCTGCGCCAATGGCCGAGGATGAAGAGCGGATCATGCTCCAGAGGTTGGTTTGCCAGCAATTGCTGATAGCGGCGTTCCTGAATGGGAGCCATCAGGGAAAGCAGACGACAAATCCCCTTGGTTAACATGTATTTAGAACGGTAACCTTTGTCAATGGGCTCATTGTCTGTCATTTCCTTGAAAGTGTTCCAATCTGCACCAATGAGTGGGTTAGCTGGTAGGTTTTCAAATTTTAATAATCCCATGGGTATTAACCTTTAAATACGTTATTCTTTATTTCCAGCCATCGAAAATGTGGGCATCGTAGATGTTGTCTTCGGTGGGTTCATGCAGCGGCTTCCACAGCTGCGCAAAGAAAGGATTGCGACGCGCCTCAGCATCCCATTGCCAGGGACGGGCGTCAGATTTCCAAGCGTAAGGATTGGGGAAACAGTCGGGACACCAATGGCCTCCAAGAAGGATGAGCTTGGGCGATGCCTCAAAGACATGACCTTCAGCACACTGCCAGCGGAGCCGAGTGTTCCAGTCGCCTTGTGTCATCGTTTCGGACAAGCACTTACCACCTCGGAAGGCTGCCGCCTTCTGCATATCCTCGATGGTGAAATCCTCCATGGGTTTCTGCTCATCGTAGCCGTGGTCGAGCCGGATGACTTTATCGCTGGGACGGGAGAGATCAATGTGATGCCAATTGGGGATGCTGCGATAGGCGTCGAGTGAACCGTAATAGGCGCTGAGACGCAACTTGTTGCCCTTGCGAATCCATGTCTGTGTGCCATGCGTTGGATAATTGGCCATCGCCCACATGGCTGCCTTGAGGGCATAAGGCACGAGCTTGGCGGCCCTGGTCATTCTGGCCATACGGACGGTAAAGGGCAACTGAGGACTATGACTCATTTGGCGGAAATATTCATGCAAAGGTGTGTTCGCACGGAAATGCAGATAATTCTCGAGTACATCGCTGTCTGTGTACCACATTCCGTGGAAGTTGCGCGTGGTGAACCACTTGGCGTTGAAGATCTTTTCAGGTCGAGGACAGCCGATGGCGTTGAGTATCAGGACTTCAAATTCGTAGTTGCTGATCCTGTACTGTGGACCACTGCTGATGTTATAATAGCGGTTCCAGAAATCGGATGGCACATCGGGACGGCAGACGCGCTCCAGCAGCCGACCGCTATCCTCCACCGTTGCCCACTCGAGAACGCCACGTATGGGAACGTGGAACATAATGGGGTCGTAGTTCTTGAGAATGCCTGGATAGAGGATGCCCGATTGGCGCAGACTGACCCATTGGCGAATGCCGCCGTCGGTGAGGATGCGTTCGGCTATCACCTTAGTGATGCCGTAGTGATCGTAGGGGGAGACGCAGATGGGATCGCCTGTGCGCCCCCAGTGAAGCGGTTCGCGACGATCGCCCATTTGAGCTATACTGCCGATATATACCACTTTGGGCTGATGGTCGCCTTGTGCAAGTACGGCTTGATGTATGTTGCGCGCAGCTCCCACGTTCGTATCAAAGGTCAATCGGGGGTGATAGTCAGCCCGAGGACTGACCTGCCCGCCAACGTGCAGGACAATGTCTGACCCCGTGACACCACGAAGGACATCATCGTAGCAGCGCAGGTCGCCCCAGATGATCTCAATACGATTCCTATACGGTTTCAACTTCTTGCGACTCTGTGCGATGGGGAGTGCCAATACGCGAATCTTATAATTGTATTCCTTTTGATGAGCCAGTAGCTCCTTCAGGCCGGCTGTGCCCATAGTGCCCGTGGCTCCTGTGAAGAATATGTTGATAGGATGGTTGGACGTCATAGAAATGAATGATGTCGGGGATTACTTAACCACTTTGATTTCAAGTCCTTGACGGGCAAGGTCGCGAACGGCAGTTTCAATAGCGGTGTAGTGTTCCGCGCTGATGCCTAACTTCTTCAAATCGAGGGTCGGAATGAGATCATTCTCAAGGGTACTCTCATCGAGAGGTTCCAGAATCATGCCGACAGCAGAGGTGTTGTTGGTGATGGGGTCGATGAGGATGAAGGCTCCAGTCTGACGGTTCTCTGTGTAAGCATCGAAGAAGAGTGTCTTAGCGGTAAGGATATCGACCTGACCAATTTCGTTGAGCTGGAAAGGGGACTCTCCCCCCGTCCTCCCTGCTAAGGAGGGAGCGGAGTCTGGGTGATTGACATCGACCTTGTTCCTAATGGCAGCGATGGTGGCACGGGTGGTGTTCGTGTTGTGCTTGAGGAAGAACTGCTTGCCTGTGTCCATAGGTTCCTCGTCCATCCACACGAGCATCGTAGTGAAATGACGTCCGATATGGGGTAGATGATCAGGATGCACAATCATCTCACCGCGGCTGATGTCAATCTCGTCCTCGAGGGTGATGGTGACGCTCTGAGGCGGAAAGGCCTCTTGAAGTTCACCTTCGTAGGTGACGATGCTTTTCACATGACTGCGTTTCATCGAAGGCAAGGCTACCACTTCATCGCCGACCTTGACTACACCGCTGGCCACCTTACCGCAGAAACCACGGAAATCGAGGTTGGGACGCAGGACATACTGGACGGGATAGCGGAAGTCACGATAGTTGCGGTCGGCGTGGATGGGCACAGTCTCTAAGAAGTCAAGTAAGGCAGGACCGTCGTACCACGGCGTGCGAGGGCTGCGCTCTACGACGTTATCGCCGTCGCGTGCCGAAAGCGGGAAGCAGGTGACATCCTCAATGCCTAACTGATGGGTGAGCGTGCGGTAGTCGCTGACGATATCATCGAAGACCTTTTGGTCGAAATCAACCAAGTCCATCTTGTTCACAGCCAGTACGATATGCTTGATGCCGAGCAAGGAGACGAGATAGGTGTGGCGGCGCGTCTGAGTGATGACACCTGTGCGGCAATCCACCAGGATGATGGCGAGGTTGGCGGTTGAGCCACCTGTGATCATGTTGCGGGTGTATTGCTCGTGGCCTGGAGTGTCAGCAATGATGAACTTACGACGGTTAGTGGAGAAATAGCGGTAGGCGACATCGATAGTGATGCCTTCCTCACGCTCGGCTTTGAGGCCGTCGAGAAGGAGGGCGTAGTCGATGTGGTCACCTGCATTTCCCACGCGCTTGCTGTCACGTTCGAGAGCCGTAAGCTGATCGTCGTAGAGCTTCTTGGAGTCGAAGAGCAAGCGCCCGATGAGGGTCGATTTGCCATCATCGACAGAGCCAGCAGTGAGCAGGCGCAACAGGTCTTTTTGTTCGTCAGCGTCGAGATATGCTTTGATATCGAGATTCTTATCCATTGTTTTTATGGTGTTTCAATTTATAATGCTTTGATGGTTTCGCCATCTCGGATGATTTGCTTGGAGGCAATGAGACGGGCTACACTGCGAGTGATGGCATTGTCAATGCGCTGCGTGCGACGGCTGTAGCCTAACATTCGGTTGGCTGCGAGTTTGATGCCGTCGAGCGGTAAGGCGATCTGCTCCTTGACTACTTGAAGTACAACGGCATCAATCTTATTTTCAGCGATATCGTCGATGTCGCGTCGCTCACCCGTCTTGCTCACCACTGCCGCAGGCTTGACGGCCTTAGCCTTTTCCTCGACAATGGTGGGGGCAGCAAGATTGAGAGGGGCCGAAGGGGTGGATGGCTTGTCGGAAGTACCCTCGATGGCGGCAACAATGGTGGCAATAGCGCGCTGTCGGTTCTGAAGCCAGTCGATACTCCACACACGAAGGACGCGCCATCCAAGCCCATTGAGTACCGAAGGCTGGGTGAGCTCGCGGTCGCGGGCAATCTTGGTGGCGTTGCGTGTATGGTTGTCGATGAGGATGCCGAGCAGGTAACGCTCGCGGTCATGGGGATCGATGACAGCTACATCGACTTTGAACTTCGAGCGTCCCACGCCTATAGTCGTTTCGTAGCCAAGGTCTTGCAGGGCTGAAGCGATATCTGACGCGAGAGCGTCGGAAGTGGATGATGACGTTGCTGTGGTGATGGGGGAGATGAGTTCTCCCGTTTCGGCATATTTTAGGAACTTCTGAAGTCCCTCAACGCCCAGAGCCTGACTACGACGCAGGTCAATCTGTTCGGCACGCAGCGTGGAGAAGACGATCATCTCATAGCGAGCACGAGAGACAGCAACGTTCAAACGACGTTCGCCGCCACGATTGTTCAGCGGACCGAAGTTCATGCTGACATTGCCGTCTTTGTCTGGGCCATAGCCTACGCTGAAGAGGATAACATCGCGCTCGTCGCCTTGCACATTCTCGAGGTTCTTGATGAAGATGGGTTCCTCGCATTGGAAGGCACGTGCCTCGAGTTCCGGCTTCTTGGCGAGTTCCTCCATGAGGACATCCTCAATGAGGTTTTGCTGCACGACAGAAAACGAAACGACACCAATACTGCGCTTGACCAATTCGTCATCCGAAAGGCGACGAATAATCTCTGCCACAACAGCTTCTGCTTCAGCGCGGTTACTGCGTTTGCCGCCCTTGTCATAGACACCATCGACCTTGACCAACGACACTTTGCGCAAGCGGTCGTCAGCTGAGGGGAAGGTGAAGAGGCGTCCGTCGTAGTACTCCTGATTGGAGAAGGCGATGAGCGACTCATGCTTGGAGCGGTAGTGGAAGGCGAGGTAATGCCCAGACATCGATAATGCCTGACAGTCATCGAGGATGCTGTCAAGGTCATCGATGGCTGCGTCCCCATCATCGACTTGCTGTGTAGCAAAGAAGCTGGTTGGTGGCATCTGCTTGTTGTCACCCACGACGATGAGTGCCTTGCCACGACCAATGGCTCCAACGGCTTCAGAGGTCGGCATCTGCGATGCTTCGTCGAAGATGACGAGATCGAACTTAGGCTGATCCAAGTCGATGAACTGTGCTACGCTGATGGGGCTCATGAGCATACACGGACAGAGCTTCGGCATCAGGTTGGGTATTTGGTCGATGATGTGGCGGATGGAAGTGCCTCGACCGCCGTTGGCGATATTGCGCTTGAGGATGTTGACCTCGCTGCCTGTGGCTGCCTCGATAGTGATGGAAGGGATGCGTGCAGCGAGACGACAATAGAGTTCTTTCTTCGTCAGCTCCTGGAAATGTTCGGTCAGCTGGCGGTAGCGGGCGATGACATCCTCGAAGACGAGACCGCTGAAGCGACGCAGCTCATCGTCGGCATCGATCATCTGCAATGCCCATTCTTTAAATAAGGAACGCGCGAGAACCACGGCGGTCTCTGCTCCACTACGTCCTGACTCAATCAATTCGACTGCTGTAGCCCAACCTTCATCGATCAGCGTTTGACGCTGTGATGACCACTGGTACCAGTCGCGCCATTCATTCTTATGGGCAAGGTAAGTGGTAAACGCCTTTTCCCCGACCGAAGGTGAGGCTTGACGGAGGCTGTCAATGAAGGCCGGGATGCCTGCTTTGGTGACGGACGGGTCAATGGCTTGCAAGCGTTTGGCGAAGCTGTTGGTGGCGAAGAAACGGGGGAGGAACCATTTTTGTTGAATGGAAGCCCATTCGCGGGTCAACTGTTCGGTAGAAACTCCCGAGGCGATGAGCTGGCTCAGCAACGTTTCCAATTGACTGAGGCTCTCGCGACGATCATCCTTGGGAGCCAGTCCTGTGAGCGGATGTCCGTTGGGATGCCCTGTAAGCTGGAACACGGCATCGAGTTTTGTCAGCTTCTCAACAGCGACTTCAAGAGAGGCCAGCTTTATCCCTTCGCTCTTGACAGGAATTGTTTCATCGCTATCAGCCTCAGAGAGATATCGTTCGATACAGTCATATACAGACAGACCGCAATCGCCTACGCGATGCACGGCTTGCATATAACCGTTGAGCTGTTGACGCAGACGGTAGAGTTCTTCTGAACGCTGCTTGAAATCCTCGCTGACATGTCCGTGAGTAACGTCCAATGCCTGTTGCATCTGCTCGAGGAAATGGCTCTTTGTGACTTTGTTGGAATGGAGTTCCAAGCAGAATGGGTCGAGTCCGATCTTAGCCAAACGTTTCTGCACAACACTCAACGCTGCCATCTTCTCAGCCACGAACAGTACACGCTTGCCTTGGAATAAGGCATTGGCTATCATATTAGTGATGGTCTGCGATTTACCTGTTCCTGGAGGTCCATAGAGGATGAAGCTCTTGCCCTCGCCGCTCTCGATGACAGCTTCGAGCTGCGAACTATCGACGCTGATGGGCGTAGCGATGTCAGCGGGTTGTGCTGTGAGGTCGAAGGCGTGGACATCAACAGTCTTGTCACCATCGTTCACTGTCAGGCGACGCTGCACAAGGCTTTCCACAACAGGGCTCTGTTGCAACTTGTCGGCATTCGTGTGGATGTCGTTCCACATCACGAATTTGTTGAACGAGAAGAGTCCGAGGACGCTTTCATCGAGCACTTCCCAATTGGCATGCTGCTCGACAGCCTTGCGTATGGCCGAGAATATGTGGGGTACATCAACGCCGCTCTCGTCTTTGGGCAACGGGTCAAAGGTGGGTACCAGAAGTTTATATTGCTGACGCAGAAATTCAATGAGGGTGATATTGAGGATGGTCTCTTCGTCGCGCAGACGAACGATGTATCCACCGCCGTTGCGCACGAGATCCACGGGTAGCAGTAAGATAGGGGCAAAGCGTGGCTGTTCGCTCTTTTCCGTGACAAACCACTTGAGCATTCCAATGGCAATGAATAGCGAGTTGGCTCCGTTCTCCTCAAGGGCTGTGCGCGCACCACGGTAGAGGTTGGTGAGAATGGGCTTGAGCTCTGTAGCTGAGAGATAGGTGGAGAGCTTGTGGCTCTTGAGGTTTGCCTCGAATTGCTCGCGAAGGACGGCTGCCTGCGTGGCGGAATGGAAGATGCCGTCCTCGGCTTCGAGCTTCTTGAGGTCGGGATTCCAGGGTTGGATGTTGTAGTTCTCGCCCGTTTGCAGGAGGTCTTCCATCTTGTTGACCTCGAAAGATATGAATTGAACAGCACGCTTGCCAAAGCGGGTGTTCAGCAAGTTGTTCCGCAGGCTGAAATCGAGAAGCTTGCGCTCCCAAAGGGCTTGTCGGGTGAGCTGACGCTCATCAATCTGGAGGGCAGCCTCCTCGGCAGCATCGAGAGAGGAAGTATCGCGCGAATACGCGCTACATCCAACTTGAGCTGAGGTGGGAGAAGAACTGGCTGCGGTGGGAGAGGGGCGGTTGTCGTCTGTCATGGGGGAATGGGGGTGGTTAGAAATAACCTTCGCGTTTCTTCTGTTCCATGGAAGCTTCTTGGTCGAAGTCGATGACGCGCGTAGTGCGTTCGCTCTTGGTGGTTGTCATCATCTCCTCAACAATTTCCTCGATGGTGGTGGCAGTGCTCTCTACAGCTCCGGTCAACGGCCAGCAACCAAGCGTGCGGAAACGCACCATACGGGGCTTGATCAAGGGGCGGTAGTGCTCAGGCAGACGGTCATCGTCGGCCATAATCAAGTTGCCGTCGATCTCTACGCACGGTCGTTCCTTTGCATAGTAGAGCGGCACGATGGGAATCTTCTCGAGACGGATGTACTGCCAAACATCGAGCTCTGTCCAGTTGGAGAGTGGGAAAACGCGGATACTCTCGCCTTTGTGAATGCGGGCATTGTAGATGTCCCACAGCTCAGGGCGCTGGTTCTTGGGGTCCCACTGCTGGAACTGGTCGCGGAACGAGAAGATGCGTTCCTTGGCACGGCTCTTCTCCTCGTCGCGACGCGCACCGCCGAAGGCGGCGTCGAACTTATATTTGTTCAGCGCATCGAGCAGGGCTTTGGTCTTCATCAAATCGGTGTGAACCTTTGATCCGTGGGTGAAAGGTCCTACGCCGGCATTGAACGCCTCCATGTTGGACTCCACGATGAGGTTCCAACCATATTTCTTGGCGTATTCGTCGCGGAACTGGATCATCTCCTTGAACTTCCATTTCGAGTCGATGTGCATGAGTGGGAAGGGTACTTTGCCAGGTGCAAAGGCTTTCTCAGCCAAGCGCACCATGACGCTGCTGTCCTTGCCGATACTGTAGAGCATGACGGGATTCTCGAACTCTGCAGCCACTTCGCGAATGATGTGGATGCTCTCTGCTTCAAGTTCCTGAAGATGTGAAAGATGGTAGTTATTCATGTTGTGAGGATAAATCATTGATGGTTGACATAATGAGTTCCACGACCTGCTGGACACTCGTTTCTAAAGGCTGACGACTGGTATCGATGTCGAGAGCTGGATGCACAGGTGCCTCGAAGGGGGCACTGATGCCAGTGAAGTCCTTCACTTCGCCACGGCGGGCGCGAGCATACAGACCTTTTACGTCGCGACGCTCACATTCTTCGAGAGGCGTGGAGACATAAACTTCGAAGAAATCTTCTGCGCCAATAATCTGACGCGCCATCTCGCGATACTCATTGGTCGGCGAGACGAAGGCGGCAAGGGTGATGACGCCCGTATCGACAAACAACTTGCCCACTTCGGCAATGCGACGGATATTCTCGCGACGATCCTCGGCACTAAAGCCAAGGCCGGCATTGATGCCCGTGCGGATATTGTCGCCATCGAGGATGCGACAGAGCAGACCGCGCTGATGCAACTCACGCTCCACACCGATGGCGATGGTGCTCTTGCCAGAGCCAGATAGGCCTGTGAACCAAATCATCATGCCACGCTGACGCAACAAGGCTTCGCGGTCAGAACGGGAAAGCATCTTGTCGAAGATCGGATAGATATCGGACATATTAAATCAAATGATAAAACAATGGAATGAGGGTCACACTCAGGACGAAGACAAGGATGTTCATCGGGAGACCAACCTTAATGAAATCTGAGAACTTGTAACCTCCGACGCCCTGTACGATGAGATTGGTCTGATAGCCAATGGGCGTGGAAAAAGCCGAACTGGCGGCGAAGCAGACACAGATGATAAAAGGCATGGGATTTGCGCCAAGCTTCTCTGAGACGGCCAGTGCAAGGGGGAAGGCCAAGGCTGCGGCAGCGTTGTTGGTGATGAGTTCAGTGAAGATGTTCGTAATCAGGAACAGAGCGGCAAGGATGATGTAGATGCCATATTCAGAACCTTGTACGATGTCGGTCAGCGAGATGATATAGCCTGCAATGAAATCAGCAAAGCCGCTCTTGGTCATTGCCGTGGAAATAGCGAAAGCGCAGGCAATGGTGATGAGTACGTCCCATGAGAAGAATTTGGTGTATTTACGTGACGAGAACATACGCGTCCAAGCCATGATGATGACGGTCACGCAGACGAAGAAAAACATATCGAGCTTCAGACCTGGCATGTGAGCCTGTACGAACTCGGACTGTGCGAGATATTGTTTGACAGGCTCAAGTTCGCCCACTGTAGCACCGATAATCATCAGGATAAGCAGCACGAGTGCGAACCAACGTTTCTTCTTGCCCATAGGTGGTTCGTAGTCGCCAACGCGGTTGATCATCCAGAACACGCGACTCTCGCCCCAAGCTTTCATGAACGAATCGTCGGCATCAATGATAAGGGTGTCCTCATGAGTCAAACGCATATTCATGAAGTCGCCTTCAAGGATGCTACCGCCACGGCTGATGGCACGGACGTGCGCGCCATAGTGACGGAAGAAGTCAAACTCATGCAACGTCTTGCCCAAGCCGGGGAAGCGGTTACCCAGCAACACTTCATGACGCGTCATGCCAGGTGCCAGGTCTTGATTCTCTGCTTCCTCGTCTGAACGACGGTCATCGGGCAAGAGGTAACGAGAAAAGAAAATCAGGTAGATAAGACCGGCAAGGGCGATGAAGATACCAACCTTCGTCAGTTCGAACATCGACATCCCATCAATGCCAAAGCGCATCAGAATGCCTTCCGTGCCACCGTTCTCCACGGCTGCGACCTCATCTTTGTAGCTCTGAATGAGCATACCATGTAGAACGAGGTTGGTCGTGGTGCCAATCAACGTACAGATACCGCCAATGACGGTGGCATAGGACAATGGTATCAGGAATTTGGTCGGCGAGAGCTTCATCTTACGCGCCCAGTTCTTAATCATCGGGGCAAAGATGACCACGACAGGCGTGTTGTTGAAGAAAGCGGAGATAAACGTCACAATAGGGTAGAAGCGCAGTCCTGCAGAGGTAATCGTGGCATTCTTTGTGGGCAACATGCGGAAAACAATGCGTTCGAGAATGCCGCTCTTGCGCACACCTTCGCTGACGAGATACAGCAGCGCGACGGTGATCATTCCTTTGTTGGAGAAGCCCTTCAGCGCCTCCTCGGGATTGATGATTCCAGCGACGAGCAGCAGCACTACGGCGGTGAAGAGGATGAGTCCAGGACGCAAGTATTCCCGCATCAATGCTACGAGCATGAATAGGAGAATGACCGCTACATAGATGATGGAAAAAGTCATGTTGTGCGGGATGATTGACGTTTATTCAAGCGTGCGCTGTCGGACAAAACATCCGACAAACTTCTCTTCGGGCGCTTCGACAGGCTGACGGAAGAGGCCAAACACGGCACTGCCAGAACCTGACATCGAAGCGTAAGTGGCTCCGAGATCAAGAAGCATATCGCGTATGCCGGCAATCTCAGGATAGCGGACAAAGACACTGGCTTCGAAGTCGTTGACCAATGTCCCTTGCCATTCCTCGACAGGACGTTGCAAGACGGACAGCAAGGCCGCGCCATCCTCGCCCTCACGTTCCTGTGGCACCACGCCTGCGTAGGCATCACGTGTGCTGACAACGATGTCTGGCTTCACCAGTAACAGTGTCCATCCCTTGAGCGAGAAATCCAACGGGACGAGACGGTCGCCAATACCCGTTGCCAAAGCAGGGACGTTATCGACGAAGAAAGGACAGTCGGCTCCTAAAGTGGCCAGACGTTGACGCAGTTCATCGGATGTGAGGCCGAGATGGAACTCCTCATTAAGCAGTTTCATCATGAAAGCAGCATCAGCCGACCCGCCGCCCAAGCCCGCACCAGCAGGGATATGCTTATAGAGTATGATATCCAACTCGGGAATCTTGAACTCATCTTCCATCATCCGAAGTGCACGAATGACGAGGTTGTCGCCAGCAGGACAGTCGAGCATATTGCCAGCCTGACGGAAACGGAAACGTTCGGCACTGCGAACCTCAAGTGCATCCTGTAAGGGAATAGGATAAAAGACAGTGGCTAAATCGTGGTAACCATCTGTGCGAGACCGCAAGACGTGCAGTCCCAAATTGATCTTTGCGTTTGGATAGACAATCATGATAGGTCTAAAATATGCCAATTTACGGGGTCAAAGATAGGTATAAGTCTCGAAACGGCCAAGTCTTTTGGACAAAAATACACCTAATTTAAATATAAATCCATTTTTAACTCTTTTTCTTTGTCCACACCACGGGGAATACCTATCTTTGCGCATTAATTTTAGCATATTGTATGTTTTATGAAAAAAGTTCTGTTCACTCTCATCCTCTCGCTGCAAGCGTTTGCCCTCTTGGCAGTGCCCGCTGACCGTTCTCCTCGTAGTGTCCGACTGACAGATGGAAGTCTCATCACGGTTTACCTAATTGGCGACGAGCATCACTCTTGGTTGCAGACGTCTGACGGCTCGATTGTGGAAGAGGTTTCGCCAGGACTGTACGAGATGACAACGCGTAAAGTTGAGGAAGAAGTGCAACAAGCCTCGGCTCGTCGCCGTCAGGTTGCTCGCCTTGCTCCTCAACACATAGGGTCTCGCGAGACGGCACCGTTGCCCTCAACGGGTTCACCCCGTGTGCCGGTCATCCTGGTTAATTTTGCCGACTCTGTGTTTACGGTAGGCAATACGTCCGAGGAGATTAGTCATTATTACGATCTCTACTGCAACGGCACACGTGACGGGAACCTTTATCAAGGTCATGGCTCATACGGATCCATCCGCGATTACTTCTCAGACCAAAGCAATGGGCAGTTCACACCCGAGTTCACCATACTTGGCCCTGTCACTGTCAGCCGCGAAGAAGCCTACTACGGTCAGAATAGCGGATCTACGAAGGACAAGAACTACAATACCTTTGTCCGCGAAGCCATTGACTCCGTCTCACGAAAATTCAATGTAGATTGGAGCCTCTTCGACAACAAAAGCACTGGAAAAGTGGATATGGTCTTCCTTATCTTTGCCGGTTGTGGCGAAAATTCCTCGAAGAACACAGATCACATCTGGCCCAATGAACGCTCCATTGGCACCATTGATCTATCGAACGGTCAGTCTGTGAATTTTGTATGTAGCGGTTGTTGCAGTGAGAAATCTATGCATTCCCGAAAGGTTGATGACGATAATATCGCCTATACTACCCCTGACGGTATTGGTGTGATGTGCCACGAACTGAGTCATGCCCTTGGCCTCCCTGACCTCTACGACACCAATTATCGGGCCTATGGTATGGATGTGTGGAGCCTGATGGACTATGGTTGTTATGTCGGCAATGGTAAGTCTCCCTGTGCTTATACCGCTTACGAGCGCGATTTTATGGGATGGCAACCGCTCATCACACTCACGTCTTCGGGCAGATACCTCCTCAACCCCGTAGCCACCGGTGGAAACGGGTATAAGATCATTAATGATGAGAATGAGAATGAATACTACATCCTCGAAAACCGCCAGAGGACGGGCTGGGATATAGGTCTGGGAAAATATGGACATGGGCTTCAGGTGACGCATGTCGATTATGATCGAAGAAGTTGGACCGCTAACTCCGTCAATACCATCGCCAACCATCAGCGTATGACCATCATCTCTGCCAACAACACTTACAACGGTTCCAATGCATTGCAGAATGGACTATGTACTGTTAACGATATGTATGAATCCTGGGCTGGAACATTATATCCTTACGTAAAGGACGGCGTCACCATGAATGATTCATTGACTTCACACTCCACTCCCGCTGCCGCTGTCTATACCTCGGGCGGCTTCATGAAAAAGGACCTCCACGAAATCCGTGAGAACAGCGACCTGAGCGTGTCGTTCTACTTCGGTAACGATTATATTGACGCCATTCATTCCTTGTCACCTGAACAGAAGCCATCTGAAGGGCGTCTCTACGACCTCAGTGGACGTGCTGTCGATGTGGCTCAACCCTTACGCCCAGGCATCTATATTCAGGGTGGACGCAAGCGCCTTGTCAAGTAACAACTCTTCAATACCGACAATCCATTATTCAACAACTATCTTTGACTCTTTTTAATTCATTATTATTTATCTCAATGAAAAAAATTCTTACTTTTCTTTTTGCTATCGGTCTGACACTGACCGCTTCAGCAATTCCCGCCAAGCGTGGATTCGTCACCGTTACGAATTCCGATGGCACCAGTTTCAAGATCTCTCTCTATGGCGACGAGTCATTCCATTTCCATGTCACTGAGGATGGTGTCCCTGTGCGCAAAAACGCAAATGGCGACTGGGTAAAAGATGAGCGTGACGTTAGTGCGTTATGGAAAGAGGCTAATGCTCGTCGCAACGCTCATCGCCCGCAGTTGGCTCAAAAAGTCCGCCGTGCCATGAAAGCTTCTCGCAGAGGCGGTGTCATCGCTGACGGACACTCGACCAAAAAAGGTCTGCTGGTTCTGGTGAATTTCTCTGATGTCAAGTTCGTCCAGAACGATGCTCAGACGAAGGCCGTCTTCACTCAAATGGTGAATGCTATTGGTAACCCTTACGGCAGGAACTACGGCAGTGTACGTGAGTACTTCCGTGCCCAAAGCTACAACCACCTGGACGTGGAATTTGATGTCGTTGGTCCTGTCACGGTAAGCAAGACCATGAAGTATTACGGAGAGAACATTGATGAATATGGGCGTCCCACTACAGAAGACGGCGATGATGCACACCCCGATGAGATGGTTATTGAAGCGCTCAAACAGGTGGATTCTGAGGTTAACTTCGCTGATTATGATTGGGATGGCGACGGTGAAGTGGAAAACGTCTATGTCACCTATGCTGGTTACGGAGAAGCTGTGACCGGTTCTGATCCCAACACCATCTGGCCACACCAGTGGCAGTTGGCTCTCAATTCAGGCAGACTCACCTTGGATGGCGTGAAAATCAACACCTACGCCTGTGGCTCGGAACTGCAAGGTATAAGCGGCAAAGTCTATGAAGGCATTGGAACAATGTGTCATGAGTACAGCCACTGCCTCGGATTGCCTGACTTCTACGATTGTGACTACAAAGGCCACATCGATATGGCAGAATGGAGTCTGATGTCTGCTGGATGTAACAACAATAGTGGTTTCACACCTTGCGGATATACCTCCTACGAGCGTTGGTACTGTGATTGGCTGGAGCCGGTGGAGCTCAAGGAAGGATGCAATGTGTCTGGTATGAAGTGTATTGGAGATGAGCCCGAGGCTTACATTATCTATAATGACAAGAACCGCAACGAGTATTATATGCTCGCCAACCACCAGAAAAAGGGTTGGGATTCGGCTCAGACGGGACATGGCATGATGATTTTGCACGTCAACTATAGCAGTTCTGCATGGCAGGGTAATACTGTTAACACAGGACTGAATCCCCGTATGTCCATCATTCCTGCGGACAACGAACTATACAAGCACGACAACTATTACTATGCTGATGCCGGTGACCTGTGGCCTGGCACAAAGAAGAATACTGCCCTGACCGATAAGAGCAAGCCGGCTTCTACGCTCTATACCACAAATACCGATGGCACCAAGTATATGCACAAGGATATCACAGACATCACCGAGGCCGGCGGAACAATCAGTTTCACTTTCATGGGTGGTGAGTCGAAGGTTGCAATTCCCGTAGCGACAGAGGCAAGCGTGGTCTCACCAAACAGTTTCACCGCTCGGTGGGGTGCTGTGAATGGTGCAGTTAGTTACAACCTCATTTTGACCGAAACCTACGACGATGCAGCAGCTGATGCAGAAGCTTTGAGAGAAGCACTTCTCATTGGCGAAGATTTTAGTAAATTCTACACATCTCAGACTGCTTCCTCCGACGGTACATCGGATCTTTCGTCTCAACTGGATAGCTATACCTATTTCCCGAATTGGACTGGCAGCAAGATCTTCAAGGGTCTCTTTGGTGCCAAGTTAGGTACATCTTCTGCTAAAGGCTTTATCACTACTCCCACCTTAGGTGGCAACTCCGGCAGCCTAACTGTCTTTGTCGATGCTTGCGATTGGTTCAACTATTCTGATTATGTGAATAAGGGTACCTATTCCCCCGATGGATCTTCTCTTGATATCATCCTACAGGATGCTTCAGGTAACGATTTAGGGAAGCAAACGGTGAAGCTGGCAGATTTCATGGAGGCTTATACAGGGTACGCATCTCCTGATGTCCTGGTGACATTCACCAACGTTCCTGCGACTTACAAGATCTGTGTTTCCACAGCAGCAGCTAAGAACCGTGCATATCTGATGTATTTCATGGCATTTGATGGCGCCTTCACGCTCGAACAGATTTACTCCGTCTTTGGAAGCTCAGAAGAAGCGGTGAAGGCCAACACCATCGCTTTGCATCGTATCCAACCCAAGATGACTGCCACCTTCCGTGGGCTGAGAAAGAAGCCTGTCACAACTACTCAGTTCTTTGAGAATATTCCGCAAACATCCTGCACCTTCTCGAGCCTCAAGCCCGGTGCCACATATGCCTATCGCGTACAGGCCGTTGACGCTGAAGGAAACAAGTCTGCATGGAGCGATGAAATCAGCGTCACCCTGCCTACCGATCAAACGGCTATCCGCCTCGTCTCTGCTCCCGAACGCGTCAGCGATGGCATCATCTACGACCTCAGCGGACGCCGCTACACCTCAGTGGAAACGCTGACCCCTGGTATTTACATCCGTGACGGACGTAAGTTCCTCGTCAAATAAGTCATATTATTGTCTTAATCCAAATCTCCCCATTTATGAGCAATCATTTAGTCATTATGGCTGGCGGCATCGGAAGCCGTTTCTGGCCGATGAGTACGCCTGAACGTCCCAAGCAATTCATCGATGTGCTGGGATGTGGGCGCACGCTCCTTCAGCTCACATTGGACCGCTTTGGGGACATCTGTCCGCCTGAGCGCGTGTGGGTCGTCACCAGTGCCAAGTACGCGGACATTGTGGCTCAGCAGTTACCTCAGGTTCCTGCTGACCACATCCTTCAAGAACCTTGTCGCCGCAATACTGCTCCGTGCATTGCGTACGTCAGCTGGCGTATCAAGAAACAGGAACCGAAGGCCAACATCATTGTTGCGCCTTCGGATCATGTCATCATGAACACTACTGAGTTTCAGCGTGTCGTGCGCTCGGCACTGGCCTTCACGGCGGAAACGGACAGCATCGTCACCCTGGGTATGCATCCCACTCGTCCTGAGACGGGATACGGATATATCCAAGGCGATCTCAGCGAGCCCTGTGCCCGCAACCGTGAGATCTTCCGTGTAGATGCCTTCCATGAGAAGCCTGACTTGACCAAGGCCGAACGCTACATCAAGCGCAAGGATTTCTTCTGGAACAGCGGTCTCTTTGTCTTCAGGGTTTCCACCATTGTCAACGCCCTGAGAATCTATGCGCCAGAGATAGCGAACATCTTTGAATCGTTGATTCCTTATTACGGGACTCCAGAGGAACAGGAACAAATCAACCTGCATTTCCCCGAGTGTCCCAACATCAGCATCGACTATTCCGTCATGGAACGGGCAGAGGAGATCTATGTCTTCCCCTCTGACTTTGGATGGAGCGACCTTGGCACATGGGGTTCACTGCATGAACAGTCGCAGCGTGATCAGTATGACAACGCTTGTATTGGCGAACACATTGAACTGCATGAGACACGCAACTGCATCATTCATGCTACGGAAGAACGCCGAGTGGTGATTCAGGGATTAGACGGTTTCATTGTGGCGGAGAAGGACGATGCACTCCTCATCTGTCCTCGCAGTCAGGAACAGCTTATCCGTCAATTCGTTGAAGGAAAGTAATATAGATAGTTGACTATGGCATCGATTCAAGAAGTCAAATGGGGATTCATAGGCTGTGGTGAGGTCACGGAGAAGAAAAGCGGACCCGCCTTCAGCCTTATCCCAGGCTCCAGTGTGGTGGCTGTCATGAGTCGCAATGGCGAACGCGCGCGCAGCTATGCCGAACGTCACGGCATCCGCCGTTGGTATAGCGACGCACAGGAACTCCTCGACGATCCGGATGTCAATGCGGTTTACATTGCTACACCACCGTCTTCGCATGTTACCTTTGCCATCATGGCAATGAAAAGCGGTAAGCCGGTGTATGTCGAGAAACCGCTGGCTGCAACCTACGAGGAGTGCCTGCGCGTCAATCGCGTGGCGCGTGAGACGGGCGTGCCTTGCTTCGTCGCTTACTATCGTCGCTATCTCCCTTATTTCCAGAAAGTACGCGATGTGGTGCGGCAGGGGGCTATAGGTAAGGTCGTAGGTGTACAGATTCGTTTTGCCGTACCTCCTCGCGACCTCGACTACAACCGCACGCAGCTGCCCTGGCGAGTGCAACGTGATATTGCTGGTGGGGGGTATTTCTATGACCTCGCTCCCCATCAGCTCGACCTTCTGCAGGAACTCTTTGGCCCCATCACTCATGTCAGTGGTTTCTGTGCCAATCGCGCAGGACTCTACGAGACGGAGGACACGGTGAGCGCAAGCTTTCAGTTCATTGACGGCCTGCCAGGGAGTGGCACTTGGTGTTTCTGTGCTCACGACTCGGCGCGTACGGATCGTATTCAGATCATTGGCGACCGTGGACAGGTGTCCTTCTCAGTGTTCACCTACGATCCCATAGTTCTCTGCAACGAACAGGGAAAACAAGAATTTGTCATTCCGAATCCCGCTCACGTACAGATGCCCCTGATCCAGCGAGTCGTTGAACATATCCAGGGCGTAGGACAATGTGAGCTTGACAGCGTCAGTGCCACGTCCGTCAACTGGGTGATGGACAAAATCCTTGGTAAGCTGTGAGACTGCAGTATCTTTCCTCCTGTGTATGCCGAATCGCCCGCATGGCATCGTTAGTTGTGGTGTCGCTGCTGTTGGCTACACCAGTTCATGCACAGACCGAGGAAGAAGAGTGCTTGCCTGCACTGAATAATGATTCCATTATTACACTGCCACAAGAGAAACCCAAGAAGAAGAATTTCATCGTGCGTATTATCGATGCTTTCGATGATATTGATTCGACCTACATTGAACGCATCATGTACAACTATACGGCGATGCTTCAGGCATCCCGCAATTATGAGTTCTACACCATCGGAGCGAATGACTTTGACCAGCGACTCTCCTTTGCCGAGCGTTCGAACCTCTGCATAGGTCCTTATTTTGGTTGGCGTTGGATTTTCTTAGGTTATACCTTTGATGTAACCCACTTGGGCGAACGCCCTAAGAATCGGGGCTTTGACCTCTCTTTTTCCCTGTATTCCTCTAAGCTTGGCGTCGATCTGCTTTTGCGTCGCAAAGGCTATAATTTCTATTTCCGCAGTATCAAAGGCCTGGGTGATGCTGCTCAAGAACTTGAGGGTCAGGAGTGCAACGATTATATCAGCACAACACTCATTGGACTCAAGATCTACTACATCTTCAATAGTCGTCATTTCTCCAATCCCGCCATCTTCTCCCAGAGCACCATTCAACGTCGCTCAGCAGGCTCCTTCATGCTGGGTGCCTCCTTCTCGCTACATGATGTTGACTTCAACTACAAGGCATTGTCTCCATCGGTCATCGGTTCATCATCCGCAGGCGAAACGTTTGCTGCACTGGAGCGCATCAAATACACCGACTATAGTATTCAGGTCGGCTATGGCTACAACTGGGCTTTCGCCCGCAATTGGTGCCTCGGCTTATCTTTGCAGCCCGCGATTGGCTTGAAATGGGCAAGTGCCCAGACGGCTATTCTTAAGAATCAGGAAACTTCAGACCTTACGCCCGAGAATGAGGACAATGAATCCAATCCTTTCGTGAAGCTCCGCGATTCCTTCCGCCGCAATGCCACCTTTGACATTGATGTCACCGCTCGTGCCGGTCTCATCTATAACAGTGGTCGTTGGTTTGTCGGTCTTACGGGCATTCTCCACAACTACAATTACCGCCGCGACGATTTCACCTTCAACAACACCTTCGGTTCGGTCAATCTCTTCGCCGGTTTCTTTTTTCAGAAACGCAAGCCGAAGGGTGCGAAGGTAAAGGCCGAACCACAACCGCTACCCGTGAAACCCGAGCAGCCCATCATAGAGAATTGAGTGGGAGTTAATCGTAGAAGTTCCACGACAGACCGAAGTGGAAAGTCAGCGGGTCAATGGGATAGTGCGGAGCTAAGAAAGCGTTGCCGCTGCCGGCATTGAAGTGCTGCACACTGAAATAACCACGGAAACGCTTCAGTGCTAAATTGATGTAACCATGAAAAATCGGATAATTACCAATCTTCACGCGAGTCATCGAAGCATCCTGCACGGCAAACTGGTTGAGTAGCGGAGAATAGTCAGGAGCGTAGTAAGAGGTGAAATAGCGCATATCAACACCCACTTCAGCACGCAGGACTTTCGCCAAGGTAAAACTCAGATATGGATTCGTGTAAAGTGTGATGACGGGCAATGGCAATACATCCGCATTGGTCGTGTGTTGCCAGGTCACGGAGTTGTCCCAGTGGAAAATGCCGAAATGAAAGTCTTGGCGCAAGGTCGCACACATCACCTGTATGCTTCCGCTTTGTTGACGAACGACCACATCACGAGAATATGTGTTCGTGTTACCTTCAGCATCTGTACCTGTAGGGGTGTTAACACAGGCAAAATGCGTGTAGTTGGAGATGTTCTCAAAGCCGAAGCGGAGGCTGGTACCCAAGCGGTCGAACGACAACTTGCCTTCAATACGGGTGCGGGTTTCACGTTTCAGATCATTATCCCACCAAAGTGCCTGGCTGTGATAATGCGTGAAGTAGAATGGAGGGTTGACATTTTTGAAATACACGTTGGCTGCCAGATGAACAGTGTCTTTGAACAGACGAAAGTTGAGGTCGCCAGAACCGTGGATATCCAAGTCGCCTGCATCGGGACCCACCAGCCAGAACTCAGCACCTGCGCTGTAATGAACTGTGCGGCCCAAGAGCTTCTGTATCTCACCGCCTATGGAGAGGTGGTTCTCGATATATCTTTGGAAGATATCAGCAGAGTCGGTAGTGAGCGAGTCTGGGAGGTCGAAGCGGCGTAACTCATGCGTTGCGAAAAGCGTGATGCCAGCTTTTGCCCATTTGTTGAAGCCTTCGCGCAACTGTACACCAAGCGTGTTCTTGACGCTCAGTGCCAAGGTCTCGTCTGTGCCGGTGAAAATGGATCGGTAGTAGGGATCTGTGCGCGTCCAATAGCCCGAGGGTAATTGACTCTTCAGATAGAGATCATGCACCAGACGCTCTGTCTTGAAGGTGTGGAAAATGCTTGTCACGGGCGTGAACTCCTGCGGGATCACCTGTTCGTCCTTCCAAGCGTTACGCAGCGAGTCCAGCGTATGCGTCAGTAGCACACTGTCAGCGCGAATGACTTCCTGAATGCTGTCATTGCCCATTTTCTTGAGCAATTCCTTGTCGCTGGGCATCTCTGGTTTCAGAGAATCTGGCACCTCTGCGTCTGTATAGATACCCAAGTGATAGCGGTGATTGAGGAAATAGGTCTGTACGTCGTTGCGGTTATAGACAGTGGAGAAGAGTGTAGGGATATCACGACTCCTGACACTACGGGCAAAGCTCTCGGGGTCAGTGATATAAGTGTCTTCCTCTATACCGCCGTTCTCTGCTGTCTTCATGTGTTCCCATGAACCTATCACGTGCATATCATAGCGCTCGCCGAGATAATACCCAAAGACGGAACCTCCGAACTGTGAGTTGGCCTGACTGTTGTAGTAGCCTCGCGCGTAGAGGTAGTCTATCTTGAAGCCGAAGCCAGCTATTTTGTTGATATTAGAAGAGAAATAAGCGCGGAAACGATCCTGACCGTTCTCGCTCGTTCCACAGGAGTGATAGGAGAGATTGGTCAACGGACTCTTCGTGTTGGTGAACAGCAGGCTCGAAGTGGACGTGTGGAAATAGTCGTAGGGATCAATGAACAGGAGGGTTGACGGCAATTCACGATCCAGGAAGATGCGGGTGAGACGCGGCGAGCCTAAGTTACCAAGGTGGTTATAATCACCCCAGTAGCCATCATTGTTATTGAAGTTCTGGAAATGGTGGGATAGGGTATCGTTGAAGATTTCAGGCAAGACCGTACCAAAACGATTATCGATGCGCCATTGATGGTATTCAGTCGGTACTGTCAGATCAACTTTTGAGGTGTCACGTCCCCAGACCTTTTGCTGATTCTTCTTGTCAATGGGATTTCCAAATTCGTCATACTGTTGCCCGTCATTGAGGATGTCATTGGTGACATTTTGGGCATGGGCGAGGGTAGGGGCGACAAAGAACAGGAACGGGAACAATAGGTACATCAGCCACGGGCACGCCCTCTTCGCGCGCGTACCTCTATTATTATTGTGGCTCACGTTTCTCATGCTTTCCTGACTGCTCACCTCTACAGTGGATTATTTCCCAATAATCTCCATACCTTTGCGCAGGGCAGCTTCATTTGCAGGAATCAGGTCGTAGTGGCGTTCGGGCAGCGTCTTGTGGAGGCCGCGAATGACATTTTCGAGCGTCACGATCGGGCGAACCTTCAGCAGCGCACCGAGCACAATCATGTTGAATCCCTTGGGGTTGCCCATCTCAGCGGCTGCATCCATCGCGTTGATTTCGTAGATATGGATGTCAGTGCGCGTCGGAGGTGCGCTGATGCCGTAACCGTCGTAGATGAGTGTGCCGCCGGGCTTCACGCTTTGCTCAAATTTCTCCAACGAGGGTTGGTTGAGGATGATAGCGGTGTCGTACTTGCTCACAATGGGTGATGAGATACGCTCATCAGAGACGATGACCGTCACATTAGCTGTTCCACCGCGCTGTTCAGGACCGTAGGCAGGCATCCAAGACACCTCCTTGCCTTCCATCAATGCGCTGTAAGCCAATATCTTTCCCATGGACAGCACGCCCTGTCCACCGAAGCCAGATATGATGATTTCTTCTGTCAGAGACCCACCCCCGACCCCTCCCGTATTGGAGGAAAGCTTCTGGCGGGAATCTTCTTTATTTGTATTCATTGTTGATAACTTTTAGGGGAATAAAATTCTTGAGAAGTAACTATTTCCCCTCCATTACTGGAGGGGTTAGGGGTGGGGCTTTTATTCCTGAACCTTCAGGTCTCCCACATGATAGTAGTCGAACATGTGTTCTTCCATCCATTTGTTGGCTTCGACGGGCGTCTTCTTCCAACCCGATGAGCAGGTGGAGACGATTTCAACGAGGGAGCTGCCACGACGGTTGACGGAGTTCTCGAAAGCCTGACGGATAGCGCGTTTGGCCTTACGGATAGCGGCTACGGAGTGTACGCTCTGACGCGTGACGTAGCAGGTGCCTTCGAGCTGGGCTGCAATCTCAGTAATCTTCAGGGGATAGCCGTGGAGGTCGGCCTGACGACCGTAGGGGCAGGTGGCAGTTTTCATTCCCATCAACGTTGTGGGAGCCATCTGACCACCCGTCATACCATAAATGGCATTGTTGATGAAGATGATGGCGATGTTTTCGCCACGGTTCAGCGCGTGGATGGTCTCGGCGGTACCGATGCACGCCAAGTCTCCGTCACCCTGATAGGTGAACACGAGGCGGTCAGGCCACAGGCGCTTAATGGCACTGGCGATGGCGGGTGCACGTCCATGGGCAGCCTCCTGCCAGTCAATGTCGATGTATTTGTATGCAAACACGGCACAGCCGACGGGCGAGATACCTACTGCCTTCTCCGTGATACCCATCTCCTCGATGACCTCAGCGATGAGCTTGTGAACTACGCCGTGCGAACAGCCTGGGCAGTAGTGCATATCTGTGTCATTCAGCAGCGTAGGCTTCTGATAGACGATATTCTCGGGGGATATGATGTTTTCCATATCTAATCGTTTGTCGTTTAACGTTTAAAACATAAAACGGATGAAGAACTCGGCAATCTTCACGACCAGGGCTACACCAATGACTATGAGACCTATGATGTGATGTGCAGGCACGGCAAAGTAGAGCACGACGCCCACAATGGCCATCAGCATAAAAATGGTGTTCAGCGTATTACGCACTTCTTCTCTGTTCTCCATGTTTTATTTTCGCTATCGTTTTCGTTATCCTTCAATCTTAAAGTCATTCTTCAGTTGTACGATGAGCTCATCGGGAGTGGGAACGATACCTCCCATCTTTCCATACTGCGTCACAGGAACGGCACCTTCGACGGCGAGACGAACGTCTTCCACCATCTGACCAGCGTTGATCTCGAAGGTTAGGATGCCCTTGACCTGACGGCTGAGCTCCTCGATACGTTTCGTCGGGAATGGCCACAGGGTGATGGGACGTAGCAGACCTACGCGGATGCCTTCGCGACGCAGGTAGCTGATGGCTTTCTGTGCGATGCGGGCAGCAGAGCCGAAGGCCACGATGAGATAGTCGGCGTCCTCTGTCTGCAGTTCCTCGTAGCGAACCTCTTTCTCACGGATTTCCTTATATTTCTCCTGAAGGTGCAGGTTGTGCTTCTCCATGGCTTCGGGACGCAGCTCAAGGGAGGTGATGACATTGATGGGACGACCACCTTTGCGACCTGTCGAGGCCCAGGGACACTCACGCAGAATCTCTTCTTCCGTGCGACGGGGCTTGAAGGGAGGCAGCACCACCTTCTCCATAACTTGACCAATGACACCATCGGAGAGGATCATGGCGGGGATGCGGTACTTGAAGGAAAGCTCGAAGCTGAGATCCACAAAGTCGGCCATCTCCTGAACACTCGCGGGAGCTAAGACCAAGACGTAGTAGTCGCCATTGCCACCGCCGCGTGTAGCTTGAAAGTAATCACCCTGTGAAGGCTGGATTGTGCCTAAACCTGGACCGCCACGCTGTACGTTGACAATCAGACCCGGAATCTCAGCACCAGCCATATAGGCGATGCCTTCCTGCATCAGGGCTACGCCAGGGCTCGATGACGATGTCATCACACGTTTGCCACTGCCGCCGCCGCCATAAATCATGTTGATACTGGCCACTTCACTTTCTGCCTGCAAGACCACCATACCAGTGGTTTCCCAAGGCTTCTCAGCAGCAAGAGTTTCAAGAATCTCGCTCTGAGGGGTGATAGGATAACCGAAATAGCCATCACAGCCGCAGCGGATTGCCGCATGGGCGATGGCCTCGTTACCCTTCATCAGTAGTATTTCTTGTTTTTCCATATCCAAATTCTTAAAACGTTAAACGATCATTTTTAAGCGTCTAACTTCTTTCTGTACACCGTGATACAGCCGTCGGGGCACACGATGGAACATGATGTGCAACCCGTGCATGCGTCTGCGTTCACTTGTTCTACATAACGGTAGCCTCTGCGGTTAACCATCTTGTCGGCCAAACGTATGAGGTCGAGCGGACACGCCACAGCACAGAGTTCGCAGCCTTTGCAGCGTTCTGTGTTCACGACGATAGCTCCTTTCATTTTTGCCATAATATTCTTTCGTTAATTCGTGATGACGTTATTTCGTTGTGTCGATAAATTAAGGGTTGTAATAGTCCTTGCACCTGAATGCCATGATGTCAGCCAACATCTGTCGGGCTGCCACAGCGGGTGAAGACGAGTCAAGAGCGGCAGCTTGCTCATACAGATTCTGTGCCTCAGCCCAGTGTCCTTGTTTGCGCTCGGCATTACCGGCTTCATACAGCCGTTGCGCCTCCTGCCTTTCAGTCTCTGTAGGCTGTGCCTTGGCTGATGGTATATTGGATTGAAAATGAGTTGCTGTCATGTTGTCCTGACTTAAACGGCTGCAAAGTTACAACTTATTTACCATATAATCCCCTTTTTCTGTCAAAGAATGACGTTATACGTTGTTTTTTTAACGAAAATACGACAAGTTTTAAAGAATCATGCACGCTTCGCGCATAAAAAGAAGCGGCTCCCGAGAGAGTCGCTTCTTTGAAAATGTTGATGATGAACGATGTCTTCTTATGCCTCAACTGCTGCCTGCGCCGCGGTTAACGGATGTTGATAATCAGCTACTTACAGGTTTAGTGTAAAGTACTGGCACCTTAAATCCGACACATTCTGCGCGTTTTTACACGC
>CAJORF010000116.1 GCA_905236985.1 uncultured Bacteroidaceae bacterium
GCCGATGGTACTGCACACCCGTGGGAGAGTAGGTAGCCGCCACTTTTACAAGGAAGCCTCCGAGAGCGATCTCGGAGGCTTTTTCTTTGTTGTGGCAGCTACTGCTCAACCTCGGCCCCCCCGTTCCAAACCCTTAAAGGTTTTGGCCAATTGTTTTATAGCTTTTGCTTGAAAGCCTTATAGGTGTGGTGTCGAACCCTTGAGGGTGTGTGTAGATGGTGGTGGTTTTTGTTTGAGGGACAGTTGCTGTTTCATGGTGATTGTTTTAAGTTGAACGTGACAACCCTTTTTGTTTGACGGTGCAAAGGTACGACCTTAATTCCTGGCCAACGCAGGCTCAAGGTACCCTATCGTCAGTTAACGTCAGATAACGTCAGTTATCGTCAGATAAGTGCTTCTACTCATTCCCTCCTCGTTGAAGATGTGCACGAAGCGGTTCAGGTCTTCCAGCGTCACGTTTGTCAATGGCTCGTCTTTCGCGCGTGGAGGCGTACCAGCGCATGAGGCTGCTGCTGCTTTCTCTTTTAATGTTTTCTCTTCAGCAGCTGCAGCAGCCTTTCTTTCTTTACTTTCTTTGCTACTTTCTTTCATTTCTTTCTTTGTCGTTTAAGTTTTCAAATCAACATGAATTCGATGACTTTGTTTAGAAAAGAGTCTGCTGATTATCATGTGGATCTTGTCTATATGCCTCGTTTCTTCTTGGTACATTCAATGAAACTTGACGGGCTTCTACGCGATGCATCTGAGACTTACGGATATGATGGCGGGTACAGAACTTGTCGAGCAGTCGGTTTCAGTATTCAAGCAGATTCGTGTCGGTCGGATAACGCACCTCGGCATCACAGTAGGTGACATCCATTTTCAGCGTTCCGCTGTGCTCATGACCGTCATTACGAAGATGCTTGTTGTATTCTTTCTCGATCTTGACCTATAGCTCGTTTTGCAAGGTGAATTCACCCTGCAAAATGAGCTATATGCCTTGATTTTTCAAACTCCAAGCTAGCTTGACTTCTCAATAAGACCTCTTTTATCGGCCTTAGAGAAGAGTTTGAGCCTGCAATTTGACCTATGCGTCAAAAATTAGGATTTAATGTCTAAGGAGTTCGTTGATAAAGATGAGGGAGATGGCGATGGGGGCGAGCCATCGTATGATGAAGAAGAAGCCGGCAAAGAGCCAGCGGGGATAGCGAAGGGTGTGGTGGTTGGTAAGTTCTTCGATGACAAGACTCTTGGGTAGGCGCCAACCGACAAAGATGCTGAGGATGATTCCGCTCAGGGGCATGATCCACAGAGCGGTGACATCATTGAAGGCATCGAAGAAACCGCGACCGAAGAAGGGACGGAAGTCGGCAAGTGGGCCAAAGGACAACGAGCAGAGCACAGCGAGCACGGCAGTGACGAGTGTCATGCAGCCCGCTGCCCAGCGACGCGACAGACCGTAGCGATCCACGAAGAATGCTGTCACTTCCTCGTGCATGGATAAGGTGCTGGTTAACGCAGCCAACACCAAGAGGGCGTAGAACATCAACGAGAATGCGTAGCCCAGCACTGGGATGTGACTGAACAGCGAGTTGAAGATATTGGGTAGCGTCACAAACACGAGTCCTGGGCCTGCGTCGGGAGCTACGCCCTGTACAGAAAACACGGCGGGAAAGATGATGAAACCGCTGAGGATGGCTACGAGGGTGTCGATGCCTACGACATTCGCGGATGTCTTGATGAGGTTGACATCGGGCTTGAAGTAGCTGGCGTAGGTGGCGAGACAGCCAATGGCAATGCTCAGCGAGAAAAAGGCCTGCCCCAATGCGGAGAGAACAACGCTGGAGTCGATACGTGAGAAGTCGGGCTTCAGCAAAAAGGCGATTCCTTCGGTGGCACCAGGCATGGTGAGTGACCCTACGGCCAGCAGGACCATAATCACGAAGAGCAGCGGCATGAGGACTTTGGAGAAGCGCTCGATACCGTTCTGCACACCGCGCTCGATGACGAGATGGGTGATGAAGATGAAGATCAGTGTAAAGACCAGCGGTGCCCAAGTGGAGGTAGAAAACGAGGTGAAGTAGGAAGCAGCATCGCTGACTTGCGCAATCTCTCCTGTGGCGGCATCGACGGCGTATTTCAACGTCCAACCGGCCACGACACTGTAGTATGAGAGGATGAGCGTCACGCATAGCATTCCAGCGTAGCCCGTTGAAATGAAAAGTGAACGAGTGAAAAATGAAAAGGGTGTGCTCAACTGCTCGTAGGCCGAAGCGATATCGGAATGGGTGTGACGTCCGATGATGAATTCAGCGGTCATCATGGGGATGCCGAGAAAGATGACGCAGGCGAGGTAGATGAGGATGAAGGCCGCGCCGCCATTTTGGCCAGTTTCAACGGGGAAACGCCAAATGTTTCCTAACCCCACGGAGCTGCCAGCCGTGGCCAGGATAATGCCTATTTTCGAGGCGAAATTACCGCGAGGAGAGAACTGAGCCATTCGTTTAAGGTCTATTGATTAACGTTTAAGGTTTTCAGAACGCACCTAACTCATTGAGGAAGATGAGGCAGATGGCGATAGGCGCAATCCAGCGGATGAGGAAGATAAAGACGGGGAAGAGGTGGGCGTTGAGCGTGCCGTGGTTGGTGATCTCATTGCGTACGAGCTGACGATCCAGTTTCCAACCGACGAAGAGCGAGATGATGATACCGCCCACGGGCAGGAAGATCTTGGCCGAGACAAAATCGAAGAAATCGAAGAACGTCATGCCGAAGAGGAAACGTACATCCTTCAGCGGCCCGAAGCTCAGAGAGCAGAGCAAGCCGACAGCGATGCAGGAGAGGGTGACAATGCGCGTGGCTGTGCGACGCGAGAGGTCGAAATGCTCCAGCAGGAATGCCGTTGTGGGTTCATGGATGGACATCATGCTTGTCAGGGCTGCTAACAGCAGGAGCAGGTAGAACATCACGGCGAAAAACCATCCAACGAGAGGGACGTGCTCGAAAGTCATCTGGAAGACATTGGGCAGGGTGATGAATACCAGCCCGGGGCCTGCATTTGGAGCCACGTCGGGCACGGAGAAAACGGCGGGGAAGATGATGAAGCCACTCATGATGGCAACGGTGGTGTCAATGAGGGCTACGCTACCTGCCGTCTTCATGAGCTTGGCATCGTCGGTGAAGTAGCTGGCATAGGTACACAAACAGCCCATGGCGATGCTCAAGGAGAAGAAGGCCTGACCCATAGCGGAGAGGATAACGCCAGAATCGATCTTGGAAAAATCGGGCTTAAGCAGGAAGAGCAAGCCCTCCTCAGAACCTGGCATGGAGAAAGAACATACCACCAGCACGGCGATGATGAGCAGGAGCATTGGCATCATCAGTTTGGAATAACGCTCGATGCCGTTCTGCACGCCACGGATGATGACCCAATGGCACATCAGCATGACGATCACCATATAGAGGGCGGGCATCCAAGGGCTGGATGTGAAGGCACTGAAATAGGCGGTGGAATCGCTGAGTGTGGTCACTTGGTCGGTGACGGCAGCAACAAGATATTTCAGCGTCCAACCTGACACGACACTGTAATAGCACAGGATGAACCACGACGTGAAGACACCGAGATAACCCTGAAAGACCCACGGCGAACGGGGAGCCAGCTTGCGGTAGGCATCGACGGTGTTACAGTGGGTGTGGCGACCGATGATGAACTCTGCCACCATCAGCGGCAGTCCCAGCAGGATGACACAGCCCACATAGATGAGGATGAAGGCCGCGCCTCCATTGGCACCGACTTCAGTGGGGAAGCGCCAGACATTGCCCAAGCCTACTGCGGAGCCTGCAGATGCCAGTATGATACCCAGTTTACTATTGAATTTACCTCTTTTTTTCATTTCGGCGGCAAAATTACAAATAATTGTTGTACTTTTGCCACAAAATTCAAAAAAAGACGCATAAGCCTATGACTTTCATCAAAAACCATATCCTGAGTCTCATCCTAACCGTCGTCATCCTGCTCCTCTCGCTCCTGCCTATCGGCGGTGTCGAGCTGGCTAAAGATGTCCCTTTGGCCGATAAGTGGACACACATGGTAATGTATGCCACGCTGAGCCTGGCACTCGCCTGGGAATACCTGCGGCAGCAGCGCCCCCCAGTGTGGTTGCACTTCCTGGTGCTTGTCCTTTTGCTTCCGTCGCTGCTCGGCGGACTTCTCGAATTGGCACAGGCATACTGCACAAGCTACCGCAGCGGCGAATGGCTTGACTTTTTGGCCGATACCATAGGTGCTGCGGTAGCTACGGCTGTTGCTGCGGTCTTTTTCAAGATGCGCTAAAGCGTTATTCCCTTATTACTTTGTAGTTGAAAGCATCAATATCAACGTAGCCTCCAGTTTTCTTCGTGGAATAATTGAAGATGCCGAACTTAGTACCCATGAAAAAGCGGCGCCAGTCAAAGTTCATGCGGTAGTTCTTGGTGCCGATGCGTGTCCACTCCTGACCGTCGAGGCTATAGAAGAAGTTGGCAACATCACCCAAACCGGGACGGAAATCGCCGTTGAGGCGAAGGAAGATGAGTTTAGAGCTGCGTGCTGAGAGGAGAGGGGTAAGTTCTATGGTTTCTATGACGTTTTCCTCGACGTTTTCCACGGCTTTCTCGCGCTCGGTGAGGCTGACCTTTTGCTCGCTCATGACAAGGGTGAGGCGTTTGCCGTTCTTCTTGACGGTGAGCACGCTAGAGTCGCTGTTGAAGGCGGCGAGGCCAGCGCAGTCGCCATCCTTCATGTGGGAAATGTCAATTGCGATGTCGCCACTGCATTGTGGTCCTTCCATACGCTGCGTGAGCGTGTTGGGTGCCAAGTAGAGATGAGGAACGACGCGGGCAGTCTTGAGGCGCAGCCAGCCCGGGCGTTCAGTCAGCGACCAAGCGGCATCGATGGGATTGTGGTTCCACTGCCAATGCAGGCCAAGTTTTGATGAGGTAAACTCGTCAGCACAGACAATGGACGTGGCTGGCTGTCCGCTGCGGTAGGGGCGCATGGTGGCTGGTACTTTGCCGTTCTCGTCACCCAGCATAGGCCAGCCGTCGATCCATCGCACGGGGCTGAGGGTGAGCACACGTCCAACGCCATTGCGATCCTGAAACATAATGCCATACCAGTCCCCCTCCTCGGTATCGACGATGGTGCCTTGAGCCAGATAGGAGAAGCCGCCGAAATCACTCTCGAGGATGACAGCTTTTTCCCAGGTGCCGTTGAGGTCTTTGGTGCGGTAGCAGACCTCGCGGCGATGACGGCCAGGGGCATAGACATGACTGATAAGCAAGGCATAGTAGGTGCCGTTGTGCTTGATGACACGTGTGCCTTCGAGCAATCCGCGCTCGTCAGCTTCGCGTTGGAAGTAATGGCGGTTGCTGCCCTCGACAACGCTCTTGAGGTCGCGCGAGAGCTGGCACATCTCTCCCGTGCCATAGAAGACATAGGGCGTGCCATCGTCATCGAAGAAGAGGGTGGCATCGTGGAAATGGCGCAGGCGTGAGTGTATGGTCCACGGTCCTTCTGCACGCTCGGCGGTGAAGATATAGGTGTCTGCCATCGGACCGCTCTCGTTGGGAGCAAAGAGCGCCCAGAACTTGCCGTCGTGGTATTTGAGCGAAGTGGCCCATTGCCCGCGCCCATAGACGGTACCCTCTTGGAGGTCGTACTTAGGCGAATCGGTGAGGCGGTCGAAAACATAACCTATAGTCTCCCAGTTCTTCAGATCCTTGGAAGTCATCACGGGAGCACCCGGCATCAGGTGCATTGTGGTGCTGATGAGATAGAAGGTGTCGCCGACGCGGATGATGTCGGGGTCGGGCACATCGGCCCAAAGCATGGGATTCTCAATGGGTTGCGCCATAACGCTGTAAGCCATCGTAAGGCTCAGCAGGAGTTGAAAGATTTTTTTCATCGTACGCGTACCTTTTTATTATTAATGATATAGATTCCTTCGGGTAAATGCGACGTATCGTCGGTAGCAGCGACCCGAACGCCGGAAAGCGAGTAGATACCTGTAACTGAAGTAGATGCAGTTGTGAAAGAGATATCATCGGCTTCGATGAGTTCCAGCGTGATGCAATCGATGTCGGGCATCCAAGCTGTAGCGTTAGTCAGGCGGATGGTGTTCACTCCGGCTTCGAGACGGATAGTGGCTGATTTCTTGCCCACACGGTCGAAGCCGCCCGAGTTGAGCGAGGTGAGGCTCTTGGACTGCTCGCCATTGACGGTGAGTGTGGCTCTACGGCTTTCACCGCTGACGTAGTGCAGCGTCAGCTTGTAGCGGCCGCCGGTGAAACTGTGGACGTTGCGCCATTCGATGTAGTTGTCCGTGCTATTTCCGAGCCAGCCCGCCTTGCAACCGCCAGAGCAGTAGTCGGCACCGTCGTCGTAGGTGCCACTGGGCAGAGCTTGATTGTTAGTGATTTCCTGATAATTGCCAATGAAGGCAGCCTCTGCTTCGTAGAGGGTACGTTCGAGGCGTTGTTCAGCGGTGGCGGTGTAGATGGCTGTACCATGAGCAGGCAGAGTCACTTCGAGTGTTCCCTCGGCAGTGCCGGCATCGCGCTTGGCGAAGACATCACGCAGCGCAATGGTGCCACCGAGATCCATCGCCTTGAAATCCACGGTGATAGTCTTCTCGTCATCGGTGGGGTTATAGACCGCGAAGGCGCGCTTGAGCCCAAAGAGTTCCTCGATGTCCTTGACCAGGACGTAGCAACCGTCCGTGTACTGGCAGACGTAAGCCTGCAGGTGGAGAGGATCCTGGTTGAGGGCGATGAGTTCCTTGTTCTTGAGGAGCGTGAGGGCGGCTGACCTGATGTTGGTCATATCACAACCGATGAGGAGGGGCGATGACATGATACACCACATACCGAAGTGCGTCTTATCCTCGGTCTGACTCATCGATCGTCCCACTTCGAGCATGTCCATGTCATTGTAGTGACCGTCATAGCAGTAGGCACTGAGGTAGAGGTTTTCCTTGATGATGCCCTTGATACTGTTCCAGCTATCATTGATATCACCCGTCGTGCGCCACGAGAAAGCGACATCATTGATCCAAGTACCTGGATAGGCCCATCGGCAGGCGTTCATGTGGACATCGGTGCGCCCCGTATTGCGGATGGCCTCGGCGATGGCAGTGTAACGCTCACGTTCGTCGAGCACGAGGTGGTCTACATTGTGGTAGTACGAGCCACCGCAGAAATCGACCTTGATGAAATCAAAGCCCAGTTCCTTGAAGAAGAAGTCTGCGTCCATCTGGTCGTGCTCGTACATTCCCACTCCCTTGCCGATGGCATCATTATTGAACATCGATCCACAGGTGTTGCGGCCTGCATCGGAGTAGATGCCCGCCTTGAGACCTTTGCTATGGATGTGGTTGACGATGCCCTGCAGACCATTGGGGAAGCGCGTGGGATGGATAAGGAGGTGACCAGTCTCAGGGTCGCGACCTCCGAAGTAGCCGTCATCGATGTTGATGTACTGATAGCCAACGCCCTTCAGCCCTTTGCTGACCATTGCATTGGCCTGCTGTTTAATGAGCGACTCGTTAATGTTGACGCCATAGGTGTTCCACGATGACCATCCCATAGTGGGACCGTCAATCGCTCCACCACCGTCTTGGGCATGGGCGAAGAGGGGGAGGATTAAAAGGAGAAGGAGTTGCGATGAAAACGCAACAAAAAGAATGGATCTCTTCATTGTGCTGTGTATGTGGATAGCAATTTTCACTCTTCACTTCTTCACACCTTCACCCTTCAGCTGCCACCATTCGATGTTGAAGAGCTTCGGGCCTTTACGGCCATGAAAGGTGAAATAGAGGTCGTGGATGCCGGTGATATTGGAGGAAACTGGGGCTGTGAAGGTCTGCCACTGCTCCCAACCGCCTGTGCCGCCGATGGCGATGGTAGCCAAGACAGGCCCACTAAGGCTGTCCGTGTGGAGCTCGATGCGACCGCCTCGCAGTCCAGAGGCTGCACGAACGATGAACTCTTGTGCGCTGTTCACGTCGAAATCAACGTTGTCCAAACGCAGCCAGTCGCCATCGTGAGTGTCAGTAACGTAAACATGGAGTTGCTGGGCGGCATCGGTGGGCTCACCTGCAAGGATACGCTGGTATTGTTCTGTGCGAAGTCCATAGCTGTAAGCCATTGTGGCTGCAGGGATGCATCGATAGGGATCGAAGGTGGCGATGGGCTGCACACCCTCGCGTGTAGGAAGGATAGTGGGAAAACGTCCATCGGCAGTGTATTGGAACTCTTCGACGGCTGTGCTGCGACCGAAGCCGCCGCCACCAGGCAGGTGACCTGTGTGGTAGAAGAAATAGCTGTGTCCCTTGAAATCGACAATGCCACAATGGTTGGTGAAGGAATCTGTACCGCCAAGAGGCATGATCTCACCCTCATAATGCCAGGGACCGAGGGGCGATGGAGCTGAGCTGTAGCTGATGTGCTCCGGTACACCGCCAGCGGCGTAGAGGAGGAGCCATCGACCGTTGCGCTGTACAAGCCAAGGGCCTTCGACATAGCTGTCCTTGTACTGTTTGCCTTTCTCACGTTTGTTCATGGGAGGCGCACCAAAGCCCTCCTCAGTCATGTCAACCATCTGTACGTCTCCCTTGGCGTGAATCATATCTTTTTCCAGCTGAAGGACATGAACACGGGGATTGCCCCATGCGAGCCAGGCTTGACCTTTTTCATCAATCCACACGGTGGGGTCGATGTGATCCCAGGAACCGTTCTCGAAGAGAGGTTTGCCAAGGGCGTCGCGATAGGGACCGGCTGGATGGTCGGCTACAGCAACGCCAATGGCCATACCGCCGGACAGCTTGGAATGGGCACAGATGTACCAGTAGAACTTGCCGTCGCGCTCGATGACCTGGGCAGCCCATGCGCGGTCATCTGCCCATTCGAAACTCTCGAGAGCGAGGGGTGAACCGAGATCCTGCCAGTTGACCATATCGCGTGTGCAATATACGCGCCACTCTTGCATCCAAAAGAAATCAGCGCGATCCTCGTCGTGGCCCGTGAAGACATAGAGCACGCTATCGCCTACATTCAGTGGGGCGGGGTCGGTGGTGAAGCAGGTCTGCACGATGGGGTTGCGGTAATGGGCGGCTGCCGTCAGTTCAGCAGGGGTGGGCTTGGGGGGCTTCTGGGCAGAGACCGAGAAGGGGAGGAGAAGAAGAAGTTGCGATAAAATCGCAACGAAATAAACGGAACGGTTCATCGAAAGGGAAGGTTGGGTGATGGAATTTTGCATGAGGAAATGGATTTAGGGGTTTCTTGCGGTGCAAAGGTAAGAAAAATTTGGTGGAGTGAGAGTAACAAACGTCTCAAAAATCATTTTTGGAGTTTCATAGGGTTAGAAATTATTTCTTTCTATGCTACGCGGGACTTCCTACGCAGATCTTTCTACCCGTAGGAGCCGACGCTGGCCATCAGCGAGGGTGGTGGCAATGAAGTGGGTTTGCCCTCCTTCGGACAGGCGGAGCTGTTTGCGGAGGGCTGTAACGGAGAGGGGAAAGCCGCGGACACTAAGTTCAGCCGCACGTGTGTCGCCGAGAAATGTACGCAGGTCACGCTTGCTGAACGAGGAGTGACCTAAAACACGCCATGTGCGACCTGGGAAATCCGAGATGAGAGAGTCGGAGGTGTAGAGATGAGTATCGACGGAGAGTTTGCGAACTGGGAAACGCTGGCAGAGCGTACGGAAGGCACCCGCCTTGAGAATGGAGGCGTGAGGTTCGAAGATGAAGGAGGCGATAGAATTGGCTAAAACAAGTGGGGCGGCGGCTTCCTCGGAACGGGTGAAGGAGAGAGCGGGTTGCTGAGTGGTGAGATCGGAAGCGGAATAGGGAAGAGGGTGGGGCTGGGTGGAGAGATCAATGCAGGTGATGGGGATGTCATCGATAGGGATCTCAGGCGAGGAGGACATCAGCAACAGAAGCTCTTTACATTCACCGCCAACACTGACGACATGGACTTGCTGAATCCCTTGCAAAGCACGGAGGGCGGCGGTGAGGTCGAGCATAGGCGAGAGCTTGATGAGGACGAGGTGTGCAGCGGAACGCAGGTAGGTCTGTAGGACGCAGATGTCAGGTGAGCAGTCTTCAATAAGAGCAACCTTGTGCCCTGCGGAATCGCGGCGTGCGGGATCGATAAAGATGAGTTCGGCTTGAGGGGATTCTTTGAGGATATCCTGGGCAGTGGCACAACGAACAGCGGCACTGGTGAGCCCAAGAAGGGGCAGGTTGTGACGGGCGAGAGTGCAGAGCTCGGGGTTGGAATCGACATAGAGAGCGCGATTGAAGAGGGGGGCGATAGCGACAAAATCAATGCCGAATCCAGCGGTGAGGTCGATGAAAAATGAGGTGGCGGAGCCGTTGCTGATATGAGGGGAACTACGCCTGTGAGCCTGTTCGATGATGTGACGCTTGTAGGCGGCAGTAGCTTCGCTGGAGCACTGTTCAAGAGAGAGACGCGGTGGAAAGAGGAGGCCGTCAGTGGCAGCGCAAGAGGGTAACTTGCGCGCTGCCAACTGACGGCCTTCAATCTGTTGGAGAGCCGCTCGCATATCGACTTCAGCGGGCGCACGATGCAAAGCCAGTTGGCGGACATCGTCGCTGGCGTGTTGACGGATGAAGTCGAGCGTTGCGGGATTTAAATGTTCTGCCATTCTTTGAGGGCTACTTTAGTCCGTCAGGGATGGGGGCTTTAGTCCTTCAGCAATTCCTCAAGTTTTGTGGCGATCTCTTCGCCGCGGACATCGCGAGCAACAATCTTGCCATCTTTGATGAGCACTGTAGCAGGGATGGAACGGACACCGTAAAGGGCGGCACCTTCGCACTCCCAACCTTTGAGGTCGGAAATCTGCGGCCAAACGATGCCAAGGTCAGCAATGGCTGCCTTCCAGGCATCGGCGCTCTGGTCGAGGCTGACACCGATGATGTCGAAGCCTTGAGCGTGGAACTTGTCGTAGGCGGCTTTCACATTGGGCATCTCTTGACGGCAGGGACCACACCAGCTGGCCCAGAAATCAATCATGAGCACCTTGGCCTGAGCTGCCACTTCGCTGACGCTGAGTTCTGTGCCCTCGGGAGTGTTGGCATTGATGTCCTTGAAGGGTTTGCCGACAGCGGTTTCAGCCTTGATGGAATAGACCTCAACGAGCTTGTTGATACGCTCGTTCTTGAATGTTTCGGGTACAAGTTCCAATAGTGCGGAGACCTTAGCATCATCGAGCATACTGGCATATTGTGTGAGGTAATCAATACCTGCGACATTAGTGATGTTTTGCTCGATGAATTCGGTGTATTTTGCAATCATCTGGTCTTGGAGCTGGTTGAGCTCCTTCTCGGCGTTAGCCTTGGCTTCGTCGGTGGCTGTGGTGTCCTGTAGCACGTCGAAGATGCGTTCTGCTTTCTTGTTCATCTCGAACTCCGTTTTGCCAAGTTCGGTCATAGCATCATTAGCTGGTGTGCCGGAAACCTCAGCGATGGTGTTCTCTGCGGTGTCAAGCTTCACGGTGATTTCAGCATTCTCCAAGGCGATGCGTGTTGCTACTGAGAGATCAGGGTTAGCATTGGACTTCCAGATGACATAGCGCATAGCAGCTGTGTCCTGAGTGCCTGTGAAGGTGAATTTGCCATTCTTGACAACCACGGTCTGTAGCGTATCAACCTCGAACATTCCGCGCACTTCAGCGAGGATGACAGTGTCGCCGTTCTCGGCTCCAGTAGCAGTACCAATGACTTTGTAACCGCCGTTTTGGCAGGCTGCAACACACAACATCAGTGCGAGGGCAGCAAGTGAGAAAAGTTTTTTCATTTTTGGAATCAAATTGTTTTTATTATGGAATATGATTTGACGGAATGAAGTTATAACGAGGAGACATACGGATATTGGGATAGCGCGCGATTCTCGGCGGCTTCCATGATCTCGCGCTCTCCCGGGCCTTTGTCATTGATGCCACAGAGATGCAGGATGCCATGAATGATGACGCGATGAAGCTCTCGTATATAAGGAACACCAAGTCCTTCAGCATTCGTGCGCACAGTGTCGAGGCTGATAAAGAGATCGCCCGCAACGACGCGCGGGCTACCGTTGTCGAAAGTGATGATGTCCGTGTAGTAATCGTGTTGCAGGAACTGACGATTGACCCTCAGGATTTCCTCGTCATCAACAAAGATGTAAGCGATGTCGCCAGTTCGACGTCCATAGCTTGCAGCTACGCCTTTCACCCATTCGCGAATGGCCGACTGGTTGATGTCGGGCAGGGCAGTGTTGATGCTCTGGAAAGTGATCATTATTTATTACTTACATAGTTTGCAATCCTCGCAACTGCGGAAACGATTTTCCACGAGCGCATACAGACGGGGGCGCAGTGCCTCGAGGGGAATAGTATCGATGACTTCGGCAGCAAAGGCTTGTTTGAGGAGCATACGAGCTTCGGCTTCGCTGATGCCTCGTTGACGCATATAAAACAGCGCATCGGCATTGAGCTGTCCTACCGTTGAGCCGTGGGAACACTTGACATCGTCGGCATAGATTTCGAGCATCGGCTGTGTCCACATCCGTGCTTCGTCTGTGCAGACGAGATTCGCATTCCGTTCTTCAGAGTCTGTCTGCTGCGCTTCCTCGCGCACAAGGACACGCCCGGCGAAGGCTCCTGTTGATTGCTGATCAACAACATATTTATAGAGCTCTCGGCTACGACATCCAGGAGCGCGATGATCGATGAGCGTGTTGTTATCCACGTGTTGATGGCCATCGGTGATCACACATCCCAGGAGTATAGCTTCGGCACTGGAGCCAGAGAGACGCACGTCCGTCTGGTTGCGGCTGAGCCCGCCGCTGAGGGTGAAAGCTGTTTGAGTGAAATGTCCCCCTGCGGCCACGTCTGCAAAAACCTGATGAAAACGATGGCAGCGGGCACTGGTGGATTCGATATCGTAGAGCTCGACGTGAGCACCTTCGCCCACGAAGACTTCCGTGACCTGTGTGGTGAGGAAATCCTGCTGTTCATCGGCTTTTTCGTTAAGGATGACTTGCACATGAGAGCCAGCTTCAGCAATGATGAGCAAACGGCGGTTCTGCATCAGGGGAGCTGTGGAACGCAGCGTATGAACAATCTGCACGGGATGCTCCTTGTGTGTGTCGGCTGGCACATGGATCACAGTGAGCTCCTGAACGAGCATCGTATTCAGCGCCGTGATGGCGTCCGTCTCGACATCTGCGAGCGTGCCATAGAGAGCGGCAATTAGGGCAGGGTCTTCTGAATTTGTCGTATTATCCAGAGCTCTCGAATTGGCCGTCTGCTTACCGAGGCTGAGGCCGTAGTTGGGCGCAAAGGCAGCAGCGACATCCGTGTATTTGTAGCGTTCGACTTTGCGCGAGGGGAAGCCGAGGCGCTCAAATGCAGCGGCGGCAGTTTTGCGACGAACATTCAGCACGGGATGTGAGTTGGCGTCGATGAGCCTGCGCTGGGTGTGAAAGAGTTCTATATATTGGTCGATAGGGTTCACAGCTGACAAATTATGCATGTTCGCTCTCCTCCTTTATCCAGTCGAAGCCGCGGTTTTCAATTTCTAAAGCCAGCTCAGGGCCGCCCGTTTTGACGATACGTCCGTTGATGAGCACGTGAACGACATCCGGTTTCAGGTAGTCGAGCAGTCGTTGATAGTGTGTGATGACGATGGCTGAGGTCTCAGGCGTGCGCAACTTATTGAACCCTTCAGCCACGATACGCAATGCATCGACGTCGAGTCCTGAGTCTGTCTCGTCGAGGATGCTGAGTGTGGGTTCGAGCATTGCCATCTGAAAGATCTCGTTGCGTTTCTTTTCGCCACCGCTGAAGCCTTCGTTGACGGATCGGCTGGTGAGCTTGTTGTCCAATTCTACAATCTTTCTCTTCTCACGCATCAGCTTCAGGAAAGCCGCAGCATCGAGCGGTTCCAGCCCTTGATAGCGTCGTTTGGCATTCAGTGCGGCACGCATGAAATTCACCATAGATACTCCCGGTATCTCCACTGGTTGCTGGAAGGAGAGGAAGAGTCCTTCATGCGAGCGCTCATCGGGCGACATCGCCAGTAAATCCTTGCCATTGAAAGTCACTGAGCCCTCGGTCACCGTGTAAGCCGGATGCCCTACGAGGACGTTGGACAGGGTGGATTTTCCAGCGCCATTCTGCCCCATTAGTGCATGGATCTCGCCTGGTTTGATGACGAGGTTGATGCCTTTCAAAATCTCTTTGCCGCCCACTGTGGCGTGCAGGTTCTTAATCTCGAGCATACTTTTCTTGCAAATCGGGTGCAAAGTTACGATTTGTTTGGCGCTTGTGAGGCGTTTGTCTCGTTAAAACCTGTTAAACGCGTCCCAGAGAAACGCTATTCGCTAAAAAAGTTGTATCTTTGCCGCCGTATTTAAATTGTATAAGGTAAAAGTGACATGAAAACATTAGAGAAAATTTTTGCAGGCAAGCTGCTCAAAGTGAAAGCCATCAAATTGCAGCCCACCAACCCCTTCACCTGGGCCAGCGGATGGAAATCGCCATTCTACTGTGATAACCGCAAGACGTTGTCCTATCCTGATCTACGCACGTTCGTCAAAACGGAAATTGCGCGTATCATCATGGAACGCTTCCCCGAGGTAGAAGCGATAGCTGGCGTTGCCACAGGTGCTATCCCACAGGGAGCTTTGGTAGCTGACGTCCTGAATCTCCCCTTCGTCTATGTGCGTTCGAAACCCAAGGATCACGGTCTGGAGAACCTCATCGAGGGTGAACTTCGGCCTGGCATGAAGGTTGTCGTGGTGGAGGATCTGATCTCCACTGGAGGCAGCAGCCTCAAAGCTGTTGAGGCCATTCGCAATAACGCTTGCGATGTCATCGGTATGGTAGCGGCCTACACTTACGGCTTCGATGTTGCCCGCAAGGCTTTCAAGGATGCTGGAGTGGAACTGATGACCCTAACCAACTACGAGGCTGTTGTTGAGGAAGCCCTTGCCACAGGCTACATCAAGGAGAGCGACGTAGAGTTGCTGAACGAATGGCGTCGTGACCCAGCACATTGGAATGTTTAAGAAAAAGAAATTTGTCGATTTTTATAGGTTTATGACTTGATTATGACAAAATTTGAAAGTTCAATCAAACAGATACACTCGCCGCAAGCAGCGGTCTATAATAAACTCTCCGATCTCAACAACCTGCACTACATTCAAGAACGCGCTGCTGACCCCACTTACATGGAGCAACTGAAAGCTTCAGGACAAGTGCCAGAGGATAAAATCGAGCAGATCCGTGAGGCGTTGATGAAGTTGGAGATCACGACAGATACTATCACCTATCCCGGCTCACCCATCGGTAATGTGACGCTTCATATCGTAGAGCGTGATGAGCCCAAATGTGTAAAATTCGAGTTGCTGGGAGCCCCTATTCAGGGTAATCTCTGGATTCAGGTGCTGCCCACCTCTACCTACGAGAGTAAATTGAAATGCACCATTGGTGCCGAACTCAACTTCCTGATGAAGCAAGTGGCCAAGAAACCACTGCAAGAGGGCGTTGAGAAGCTGGCCGAAATCCTTGCAGCTATGCCCTATGGCTACTAAACTCTGGGAAAAGAACTTCGCCCCTACTGCAGAGATCGAACGTTTCACTGTAGGTCGCGACCGCGAGTTGGATGTCTATCTTGCCCAAGGTGACGTGATCGGCTCGATGGCTCACATCACCATGCTCGAAAGCATCGGGCTGCTGACTGCTGATGAGTTGCAAGCACTCCTGACAGAGTTGCGCGTGATTTTGGCTGACATCCGTGCGGGTCACTTTGAGATTGAGGATGGAGTGGAAGATGTTCATTCTCAGGTGGAACTGATTTTAACGCGACGCCTCGGAGATATTGGCAAGAAGATTCACAGCGGACGCTCGCGCAACGATCAAGTACTGCTCGACCTGAAACTATGGACACGGCGGCAGTTGATAGAGGTCGTGGGGCTTGTCAAAGATCTCTTTGAAGAACTGCAACGACAGAGCGAACGCTACAAGGACGTGCTCATGCCTGGTTACACCCATCTGCAAGTGGCGATGCCTTCGAGCTTCGGTCTTTGGTTTGGTGCATACGCTGAGAGCCTCACCGATGATATGCTCTTCCTGCAAGCCGCTTACCGAATGGTCAACCGCAACCCTTTGGGCTCGGCTGCGGGCTATGGCTCGTCGTTCCCCCTCGACCGTCAGATGACCACCGACTTATTGGGCTTTGACTCGATGGCTTACAATGTGGTTTATGCTCAGATGGGGCGCGGCAAGATGGAGCGTAATGTTGCTTTCGCCTTGGCCTCAGTGGCGGGAACGGTAGCTAAGCTCGCCTTCGATGCTTGCCTGTTCAATTCGCAGAACTTCGCCTTCGTGAAACTGCCCAACGAATGTACGACGGGCTCCTCCATTATGCCGCACAAGAAGAACCCTGATGTCTTTGAGCTCACTCGTGCAAAGTGCAACAAACTGCAGGCACTGCCCCAGCAGGTGACGCTCATCATGAACAATTTGCCCAGCGGCTATTTCCGCGACCTACAGATCATCAAGGAAGTGTTCCTGCCAGCCTTCGACGAGCTGAAGGACTGCCTACGCATGTGCGCGTACATTATTAGTAAAATGAAAGTCAATGAGCACATCCTCGATGACCCACGCTACGACTTGATGTTCTCGGTCGAGGAAGTCAACCGATTGGCGGCCAGCGGTGTTCCCTTCCGCGATGCTTACAAGAAGGTGGGGTTGGACATTGAAGCGGGCACCTTCCGCCCTGTCAAGGAGGTTCACCATACTCATTCTGGATCTATAGGAAACCTGTGCAACGACCGCATCGCTGTTCTCATGGACAGCCTGCTTGAAGGTTTTGCTTTCGAGAAGGTGGAGGCGGCGGAACGGAAACTCATTGAAGGAACAACTGTTGCTTAAAGGTGTGTTCATCTCATTAACAATACTCTTGATGAAACCTTTTCTTCCCATTATCATAGTATCAGGCGCTTCTCTTTGTAAGAGAGGTGCTCAGCGATGGGGGAGAATCCTTTTTAGTAACGTTTCACTTCTGATTGCTCTCATTTCCATCATTTCCTGTGCTGAGGCAGACACCACCTACTATCGTGGCGCACGCGTCAACTTCAGCTACTCTTACACCAATACCATCCCTGAACTGAACAGTGCTTTAGGCAGTTATGGTGAGTTTTGCACGATACGCAGTGATGGCAGCAATTTTATTTTCACTGGTTTGAAGGGCAGCACGACGCGGCCTTTTACCGCTATTGAGACCCGTGTTCATCCTGCATTAGGGCTCAGTGGCCTCATCGTAGGCCTGCCTAACATTCCTGAATTGGGTGCCGATCAGCCGAGAGTGATGGCTTTCGATCTTTCCTGTCCCTGTTACGAAGAATTTGACACAACGCGCAACCTGACCCTCTTTGCTGGAGGCCAAGCCAGCTGCACACGCTGTGGCCGTACCTACGACCTGAACAACCTTGGAATCGTCATCAAAGGCTCGTCAGGGCGCAACCTCTATCGATACCACGCCAGCTACAACCAGTTTGGCAATTCCCTTACTATCAGTAATTAGACTGCTTGTCTATCGCTTTTCACTCTTTCTCTTTCTTCTCATCATTTACCTTCTCATGACTATTATTACCTTTTCCGAACAAAACTCCGTCATCAATCAGTATATGGCGGAGTTGCGCGACAAGAATTATCAGAAGAATCGTCTTCTCTTCCGCAATAACATCAAGCGCATTGGCGAGATGATGGCTTTCGAACTGTCCAAGACTTTGGAGTACAAACCCAAGACGGTCACTACCCCCCTTGGAACCCTCGACATTTCCGTGCCTAAGGATGACCTGCTCATCGCCACCGTCCTGCGTGCTGGTCTGCCGTTCCATGAGGGCTATCTCCACGTCTTCGACAAAGCCGCCAATGGTTTTGTTTCTGCCTATCGAATGTACACCAACCGCGAGCACACCGAAGTAGGTATCCACACTGAATATATGGCAGCCCCCTCCTGTAAGGGAAAGACGCTGGTTATCGTAGATCCGATGCTGGCGACAGGTGGTTCTATGGCTGCCAGCTATGAGGCACTCGTGAAAACAGGTACTCCTAAGCACGTACACATTGCCTGCGTCATCGCTACCCCAGAGGGCCTCGATGTGCTCCGCGAGACACTGCCCGAAGATGCCATCGTATGGTGTGCCGCCATCGACCCCGGCATGAATGCCCAAAAGTATATCATTCCTGGATTTGGCGATGCCGGAGACCTCTGCTTTGGTGAAAAGCTGTAAGCCGACATTCCCTATGTCCATCGCTTTCAAACCACTTTCCTTAACTTACTCCTTCTCTATCCCGTATGAAAAAGTCACTGTTTGTGCTTGTCTGCCTGCTGGCGCACTTTTTTAGTTGTATGGCTCAACAACGTCGCCCCGTCGATTCCCAACATCCGTTGTGGCTGATCCACGTTGATGTCTGGTACAAGGCCGATCCGCAGAAAATCATCGACCTCATCCCCGAGGATATTCGTCCATACGTCTGTCTGAACCTCTCCCTATCCTGCCAGTACGACAAGGAGAAGAACGTTTATAAGATGCCGCACTATGCCTTCCAGACCTATCGCTCATGGGGCACTGTGTGCCAACAGAATGGAATGTGGTTCACCTGCCAGCCAGCCAGCGGCGGCCACACGCACATTCAGGATGACGATTTAGCGACATTCGAGTATTTCTTCAAATATTTCCCCAACTTCCTTGGATGGAACTATGCCGAGCAGTTCTGGGGCTTCGACGAGTCGGGCGACAAGAGTTCCAGCTCGCAGACATCGCGATGGGAGTTGTTCGCCAAGTTGGTGGAGATGTCCCATGAGTACGGCGGTTTCCTCACCGTGTCCTTTTGCGGTAATATCTGGAGCCATCCTCTCAACCCCATCGGTGAGATGAAACGGAACAGTAATCTGCTCAATGCCTGCCGTCAGTATCCCGAAGCTATCCTCTGGCTTTACAAATACACTACGTCCAGCTGTTTCTACAACAACGAGAGTGTCACCTTCGGTCCTTTCATCGCAGGTCTGGCCAAGAACTATGGTGTACGCTACGATAATTGCGGATGGAATGGCGCTCTTAGCGGCGTTTTGGGTGATGGAAACGGCAAGAAATACCCTGCAGCAGCTGGAATAGGAACAGTCATGGAACAGACGTGCGTCAATGGAGGTGCTGTATGGGACGGTCCAGAGTTGACTTGGAATCAGGAATGTTTCCATGAAATCAACCAGACAACCGTCGATGGCTATACACGTCGAAACTGGGAGCGATTCCCCAACATGAACGGTGTGTGGATTGATATGTTCCGCAAGATCCTTGATGGCACAATGTATATTCCTACGCGCGAAGAGGTGGTGGAGAAAACCAAGATTGTCATCATCAATAATGTCAATAGCGGCAATGATGAACAGAAATATGCCACTTGGGGCGACCTTTACGACGGCGTTTACAAGCAGAACGACCCCTTCAACAAGGGCGACGGACGCTGGATGAATAATTTCTGCTATTTCAAGAGTACTGGTCGCTATGGCACAATACCCATGGTGGTGGAACTGCACGATGACCTCGCCAAGGCCATTCCTGTCCAGGTCAGGAAATCCAACTATAGCTCCCGTTGGAGTACCATTGCCCGCAAGACAGCTGATTTCGATAAGCAATACCCCGAGGTATCCAAGGGCGATCTCTTCGTCAACCGTTTTCGCAACCAGTTCGTCACCTACACTCCCTACTCCTATCTCAATGCCAAGACCAGAGCTTCGGCTGTGATTCCTATGCAGTACAATACTTGTGATTCGATGAAGCTAGACTACGACAAGCTCTCATCAGGTATCGTGCACGAATATGCCGACCGTCTGGACTTCTACCTCAACAACTACCGCAACGACACGACAGCACTGCGCTCAGACACCATAATCATCTATGGTGTGGCTTCTGAACCCTCCTACCAGATGACCCGACATGACACAGGCAGGGGTAATGCTACCGCCGTCTATAATGCTGAGGCCAAGACATACAAACTCACCGTCAAACACTGTGGGGCCGTCGATATCACATTGCAATGTGCTGGCACTGCTGAACGCGATGCCACACTGCCTGTTGTTGGATACACAGCCCTGTCCGTCCCCCAGATTCCAGAACCCTACCGAGGTGAGATTATCATTGAGGCCGAGGATATGGATTTCCGCAGCGTTAAGAACTGCACGACCGATCCGTATAATTTTTATCCCTCCGTCATTGGACATTCCGCCAACGGCTTTGTAGATATGGGAACCTCCACTTCTGGCGCACTCCGCCACCAGATTACGCTGCAATCGCATCAGGCTGGTGCATACGTCATCTCCGTGCGCTACACCTGCGACTCCAAGGCTGGTGATCTCACCTTGAGCGTCAATGGTTCTACACATACCGCTAGATGCGATCAGACAGGAGTCAATGAGTGGCGCTATGCCACCGTTGAAACCGCTCTCAACGAAGGCAAGAATACGCTTCTCGTCAGGAACACCGGCAGACTGCCCATGTACATTGACCAAGTCATCTACCGTCCTACTGATGTGGCACCATCCACATTTAATATAAATATCCGCGAAGCCGAACATGGCGCGTTGACCACAGACGTGACGGAATCACCTGAAGGGGAAATCATTACCCTCCATGTCCAAGCCGATGAGGGCTATCAGTTGAAAGAAGTACGCGTTGTCAACTCTGTATTCTTCTCGCAAGATAAGCGATTGGATATCAGGACCCTCGATGCCGAGACAGGGACGCTGACCTTCGTGATGCCCAATGATAACGTGACGCTCCAGCCCGTCTTTGCGGATGGCGATACAACCTATGGGTTCAATCTCGACACCGCTGGTACCGGAACCATTCCGGATGGATGGATTTGCACGCAGGAAAACAATGAAGAACATGCCTATCCCAATTCATACACTCAAGGCGCACGCGTTTTTGTCGGGTTCAATGGTTATCAGGGTAGGGCACTCTACTGGCGCAATGGAATGGCAGAATATGGCCGTCAAGAAGCATTTCCACTGACCCTTCAGACAGGCACCTATAAGCTTTCTTACGCTATGGCAGCCTGGAAAGGCTCTCCAAGCTACAAGGTCAGCATCGTCAATGCCACTACCAATCAAGCCGTGGCAACCTCCTCCACCTTCACTGCCTCTCCCAACGTCAATGGCAGTACTTCTGGCAATGTTTCTTCTTCCCAACTCCGTACGCTCGACTTCACCATCTCGGAAGGTGGTAAATATATCCTTCGCTTCTCGGATGCTACATCAGGCAGTGGCCTCCATGAGTTCCTGCTCCTGCAAGCCCGAATCACCAATACCACTCCTGTGGCCATCGACCAAGTCCTTGCTGACGGTCATCCAGTGGCTATCTTCGATGTCTCAGGACGTCGCGTCGCCACCCTCCAACGTGGTCTCAACATTGTACGTCGTCGCGATGGCTCCACCCATAAGGTGCTGCTGAAATAATCTTTGAGATATTTTTTGAAGCAAATGAGACATGAGTGAACGCGCGTATGACTGTATTTCAGTATCTTTGCAACCAGCTTAAAATGTCAATAACTAACGATTTCACCATTGTAAAAAAGAAACACACTATGACAAAGAAAGCTTTTGCCCTACTTACGCTGCTACTGCCCGCCTTGGGCTGCAACGCACAGACACAGAACACCACCGGACTGAAGGATGCATATAAGGACTACTTCACTATCGGTGTAGCCGTTAACCAACGTAATGTCAGCAATGCCGAACAGCAAGCACTCATCTGCCGCGAGTTCAACAGCATCACTGCAGAAAATGACATGAAGCCACAGCCCACGGAACCTCGCCATGGGCAGTTCGACTTCTCCAAAGCCGACCGTATTGCCAATTTCTGTCGCCAGAACGGCATACGATTGAGAGGACATTGCCTTATGTGGCACTCACAGATCGGAGAGTGGATGTACAAAGATGCCAAGGGCGAATTGCTGTCTAAGGATGAGTTCTTCCGCCGAATGCGCGAGCATATTCACACCGTTGTGAACCGCTACAAGGATATTGTCTATTGCTGGGATGTCGTCAATGAAGCAATGACCGATGACAAGAATGCCACAGACCCCTATCGCCAGTCACCATTGTACCAGATTGCAGGGGACGAGTTCATTGCTAATGCTTTTCGCTATGCTCGTGAGGCAGATCCCAACGCCCTGCTCTTCTACAACGACTACAACGAGACGGATCCTGTTAAGAGCCGCCGTATCTTCGAGATGGTGAAGAAGATGAAGGAGGCTGGCGTACCCATTGATGGCATAGGAATGCAGGGCCACTATAACATCTACGGTCCCACTGAGGAAGAATTGGATGCCGCCCTCACGCTTTATAGTCAGGTAGTTAATCACATTCATGTCACTGAACTCGATGTCCGTGCTAACGAGGAGATGGGTGGTGCGCTGGTGTTCAGTCAGGAAGGAATGGAGGTCAGTGATTCGCTCAAACAGTTCCTGGCAGACCAATATGCCCGTATTTTCCGCGTGCTGCGAAAGCATAAAGATGTTATCGACAATGTGACCTTCTGGAACCTCTCAGACCGTGATTCATGGCTTGGGGTTCGTAACTATCCTCTGCCTTTCGATTCTGAGTATAAGCCCAAGATGGCCTACGACTATATTCTCGGTATGCGTAACCCCGAATGGGGAATGCCCGAGAAGCCCCAGCGCAAGCCGCGTCCCGAAGGACAACAGGGAGAGCAGCGTCGCCGTGGTCAGCAACGGCAACGTCCGCCTTTTAATGCAGCCCTTGCTTTCCCCGAAGCCCCAGAGGTGAAGGAGGACTTCAAGCCGTCGGAGATGAACCAGCCAGGGCGCGACTATCCACAAGTGAACTCACAGGGTATTGTACGCTTTCGCGTCGAAGCTCCTGAGGCAAAGAGCGTTGTTGTCAGCCTCGGACTCGGAGGACGTGGTGGTACACAGCTTCACCAGTGCTATGATGAGTCTTGGGTTGGTCAGACCGAAGGCCCGATGGATGAAGGTTTCCACTACTACCACCTGACCATTGACGGCGGAGTGGTCAATGACCCTGGAGCCAACAACTACTATGGCAGCACACGTTGGGAAAGCGGCATCGAGATACCCGCTCACGATCGCGATTTCTATGCAGAGAAAAATGTGCCTCATGGTAATGTGCAACAGGTCCTCTTCTGGTCGGAAAGTACACAGCAAGTGCGTCGTGCCTTTGTCTATACACCGCCTACCTATCATAAGGACAAGAAAAAATACCCCGTACTCTACCTCCAGCATGGTTGGGGTGAGGACGAGACAGCATGGAGCCGTCAGGGACACGCAAACCTCATCATGGACAATCTTATCGCTGAGGGTAAGTGCCAGCCTTTCATCATCGTGATGACCTACGGAATGACTAATCAGATTCGTTTTGGTGGACTCGGTGAGTTCACGGCGAAGGATTTCGAGACCGTGCTCGTAGATGAACTCGTTCCCTACATCGACAGCCACTTCCGCACTGTTGCCAAGAAAGAATCACGCGCTATGGCAGGCCTCTCGATGGGAGGTTTCGAGACAAAACTCATCACCCTGCGCCGTCCTGAAGTGTTCGGCTACTATGGCTTGCTCAGCGGTGGCACCTACGCCCCTGAGGACATCAAGGATGCCAAGCAGGTGCGCCTCATCTTCCAAAGCTGTGGCAGCAAGGAGAACCCTGATGGCATCAACACATCGATATCAGCCTTGAAGGCTGCTGGATTTAACGCTGTCGGTTATGTCTCTGAGGGCACAGCTCATGAGTTCCTCACCTGGCGTCGCAGTCTCTATCAGATGGCTCCCCTGCTTTTCAAATAATTGATCCGTCAAAACGAATATCATCAGAAGAACAAACTAATCGTCTCAAATGAAAAGGCTAACTCTATTCTCTCTGGCACTCCTCTCTGTGACTATGATGACAGCTCAGAAACGTGATGTGCCAACACATTTGGAGAAACCATTGCCGCCGATACATGTCGAGGGCAAGTGGCTTGTCGATCCACACGGCAATCACGTCGTACTTCATGGAGTGATGGACACTCCCAGTATGTGGTTTAACGGCTACGATGATGACTCTGGCCATCATAGCTATTGGTCTGGAGGATATAATAGCACGGGCGTCTCTAACTGTAAGAAATATTTCAATAAGGTGTTTACTGCCCTTGAGCAGTGCAAGTGTGATGTGTTCCGCCTGCACATGGATCCCGCATGGACCAACGACAACTCTTACACTTACGCCATTGGTGCTCAGCAGCCAGATGACATTGGAGGCGAAGCCAACATCAAGCACTTCAACCCCAATCGTCTCAAGACCTATTTGAAAAGTCTCTTCTTCCCCCTCGCCAAGGATGCGATGAATCATGGGATGTATGTCGTGGTGCGCCCACCTGGAGTGTGTCCTGGTGACTTGAAAGTGGGCGACTACTACAATCAGTACCTCATGCAGGTCTGGGATCTCTTCACACAGAACGACTCTATCAAGAAATATGCAGGTCAGATCAGCATCGAGCTCGCTAACGAACCCGTCTCACTGAAGAATGCCAATGGTCAGGACGATGCGGCTGCGCTGCACGATTTCTTCCAGCCCATCGTCGATAAGATTCGTGCCAATGGTTTTTCGGGTATCGTCTGGGCTCCAGGTACGGGTTGGCAGGCCAACTACACCAGCTATCAGACCTTCCCCATCGAAGGTCCCAATATTGGCTATGCCGTCCACGACTACTGCGGATGGTATGGCAGCAGTGATAGCACTCCTAGCCCTTCTACAAAGATTCAGAACTTCCATAATCAGGTACCTGTTGTCGATACCAATCCCATCATCATTACCGAGGTCGATTGGAGCCCCAAGAAGGAAGGCACAGGACACTACAATGAGCATGGAGACTGGGTGGAGAGCAACTGGGGCACTTGGGCCACAGGTTCCACTTCCAAGTGGGGTAAGGCTTACAAGGCTTGCCTCGATCATTATGGCAATATTTCCATGACGCTCTCTGGAACTCACTGCCTCATCGACATTCCCACATTATTGGCTACTGGGGAAGTTGTGCCTAACTTCGACGGCATCGAGGAAGCCTGTGCCAAGGCATGCATGGACTGGTACGCCGAGTACTACGAGAAGGATTGGGCACATCCCGACTTCAAGAACACGAGCACAGGCGACGCAGGTAATGGAAAGTACAACAACCCTGTCATCGCAGCCGACTTCCCCGATCCCGATGTCATTCACGTGGGCGACACGTATTATATGGTCTCCACTACTATGCACCATTTCCCGGGTGCTACCATTCTCAAGTCTAAGGATCTTGTCAATTGGGAATACTGCGCGCAGCCTTTGACACAGCTCGCTGACAATGACCGCTACAACCTCCTCAATGACCAGAACGCCTATGCTGCTGGTATGTGGGCCTGCGCCATGACCTATCACAACGGCACCTTCTTCATCCTCATCAACGGTAATGATGCCGGTGGCTTTATCCTCTCTGCGACTGACCCCGAAGGACGTTGGGAGGCTAAGAAACTCTCTCGCGGATACTACGATCCTGGTATGCTCTTCGACAACGGCAAGGTTTATGTCGTCTGTGGTATCGGCAATATCCACATGTGCGAGCTCACCGAGGACTTTGAGTTTGTCCAGGAACAGACCGTCATCAGCGATAAGAGCGGACTTGAAGGTTCACATCTTTACAAGATAGGCAACTACTACTACATCTATGCCACCTATGGTGGCTGGCCCTCTGGACAGGCTATCTTCCGCTCACAGAACATCTTTGGTCCCTACGAGGAGAAGATGCTCGTAGAGAAGACCATCAATGGCCAGCCCAACACCGTTCACCAGGGAGCACTCATCGAGACAGAGACCGGCGAATGGTGGACAATCCTGCAAGAGGATAAGGGATGCCTCGGACGATTCCCTAACCTGCAACCTGTCAAATGGACGAACGACTGGCCTGTCGTAGGCAATAATGGGGTGCCTTACACCTCACTGAAGAAGCCTAAGACCGCTAACTGCACTACACCGCGCCGACCACTGCCCACCAACGACAACTTCCGCAGCTATCCGCTCGGAATGCAGTGGCAGTGGAACCATAACCCCGATGACGGTGCTTGGACCCTCTTTGCACGACCGGGATGGTTGCGTCTGAAGACCACAGGAGCTGTCACACGTCTGACACAGGCCCGCAATATGCTCACCCAACGTATTTTTGCCTTCGAGGACCGTGTGTCGAAGGGAACCATAGCCCTTGACGTCAGCAATCTTCAGGAAGGCGACTATGCTGGTATCAGCATCTTCCAGGATCCTTACGCTATGCTCGCTGTGCGCGTCAAGGATGGTCAGCGTCAGCTTATCTGGCGCGAGGACACTCTGCGCACGAGCAGCAGTTTCACGCCCTCTGAGCAGGTCGTTGATGCAAGTATCCCCGATGTAGTCTATCTGCGTGCCACCGTCTCGTACCAGACCAGCAAGACGCAGTTCTACTATTCCTTCGACAATAGCACCTTCCAGCCCATTGGCGGAGAGACGAAGCTAGGCTTTAACCTTACCGTGTTTGTCGGTGCGCGTTTCGGACTCTTCTGCTTCGCCACCAACGAAGAGAGTAGTGGCTACGCTGACTTCGACTGGTTCACCACTGAGGATGACTACGACGAGAGCTACTATTATCCCGACACCTTCGAAGGCTTCAACGAAGATATGCTTACGGCACAGGATCTCACACTCGACAAGGACATTATTGAGATCATGATAGGCAACAATACTACGCTGCAACTGAAAGCAACCTTCCGCGACGGTCACACCGAAAATGTGGCATCGCAAGCCAAATATTCGCTCAGCGCCGACAATATCATCAACGCCGCGCGAGGACAGCTACGAGGATTGCGTGAGGGCATCGTAGAAGTCACAGCCAGCTATACCGACGTACTTGGCAATGTACTCACCAAGACCTTCACCGTGCGCTCTTCCTTCTTCCCCTTCGGCAAGGAGTACATCAAGACCAATTTCTTCTCAGAAGGAACGTACACCGAGAGCACACATACCTTCAAGCCTGGTGAAAATGGTCAGATGGGATGGGAATATTCCAATGGAGCTGACTGGTCGAACTATAAATACCTCGTCATCAAGCTCACGAAGACAGCCAGCGGTGCACATCTCAACATATTCACTGCGGGAAGTATATGGTCTGACTGCTGTGCTGTGCCTAATTCCGAGAATGCAAGTTTTGGTTCCAGAAAGCAAATTGTGCTCGATCTGACAAAAGCCAAGTACACTTCTGGAAACAAAAAGGGCCAAGCACTCGACCCCACCAACATACGCATTGTCAGCTTCTGGTCTAATCGCGGCACTATCGTTGTCGATGATATGTACCTGACCAACAACGACGATTATTCGCGCGAAGAAACAGATGCTGTTGAGAATGTAGAATCTGGAATCACTACTGAACCAGTTGATGTCTATACACTTGCTGGCACGCTTGTGCGCAGACAGGTGGAGCCTGCCAAGGCACTCCAGGGCCTCAAACCCGGCATCTACATCGTTGGCGGACGAAAAGTGAAGATCTGAATTTGAAACAGGACATAGATGAGGATGTGTCTGACTGGGACACATCCTCATCATGTCATTTGATTAACCCATTATAATGTGAAAGCGATGAATAGAGAAATCGACTTGAGTGTCTCTGCCTATGGCGTGACACGTCATCTGGACTACGATTTAGCCATACTGCCGTGGGGTGCAACAGAGCCTCATAACCTGCATCTGCCTTACCTGACAGATGCCATCTTAGCACATGACGTAGCTGTAGATGCCGCACAGCGTGCTTGGGATGCATACGGCGTGCGTGTGATGGTATTGCCGCCCGTGGCTATGGGGGCTCAGAATCCTGGTCAGCGCGACCTGAAGTTCTGCATTCACTACCGCTACGATACGCAGCGAGCTATTCTCTGCGACACGGTAGCTTCACTCCACCATCAGGGCATTAGAAAATTGGTCATCGTGAACGGTCACGGCGGCAATGTGTTCAAGAGCATGATTCGCGATTTGGCAGTAGATGATCCAGATTTCATACTGCTGACAACCGATTGGTTCTCGGCGTTGCCCGGAAAGGATTGGTTCGACGATCCAGGCGATCATGCTGATGAGTTGGAGACGAGTGTGATGATGCACTACCATCCCGAACTAGTGAATCTGGAAGAGGCTGGGCCAGGCGCAGCTCACGGCTTTGCCTTACAAAGCCTGCGACAAAAGACGGCGTGGTTACCGCGACACTGGACGTTGGTCACCGAGGATACGGGTATCGGAAATCCCAAACTTGCAACAGCCGAGAAAGGAAAACGCTTTGCTGAAGCAGTAGCAGAACGCTATGCCCTCCTGCTGAAAGAACTGTCACAGGTCAATAGCGCCGAGGACTTCTACGAGCGTTGAAAGATGGAGAAGTTGACGCTACCGTAGGAGCGATGGTCGATGAATGAAGGATGTGCGGAGAAGTCTTGGGCCTGACCGTGCTCGAGGACAAATAGACCGTCTGTCTTGAGAAGGATGGGCTGATTGAATACGAGCTCTGGCAGTTGCTCCAGTTCGGGTAAGGCGTATGGAGGATCGGCAAAGATGAAGTCGTAGCTGCCAGGAGCCTTGTTGAGGAAACGGAGGACATCAGAGCGGATGACCGTGGCATCAGCCTCTGCATTGATCATTTTAAGAAATCGGCGGATAAAGCTGATATGTTGTGGGTCGAGTTCCACGGCAGTCACATGAGTGCATCCCCGCGAGAGTAGTTCAAGAGTGATACTTCCCGTGCCAGCGAAGAGATCGAGGGCACGGGGAGCTTCGTTTTCGAAGTCGATGTACGCACGCAGGACATTAAAGAGATTCTCCTTGGCAAAGTCCGTAGTAGGACGTGCCTTGAAGGAGCGCGGAACATCAAAATGACGGCCTCGGTATTTGCCAGCTACGATTCGCATTATCTGTTAATCCGTTAATCTGTTAATCTGTTAACGTGTTATTACAGTCTATTTAATAGTAGTGCCTTCAGATCTGTGGGAACTTCGTCCTCCCGTGCCAATGGTACGTTAGAGAACAGACTGGCTGCGGGCAACAGTTCGACATGGCGCACGTATGCTGAGAAAGCTGTCTGGAGTGCTTGTATCTGTTCATCAGCTTTCTCTACGATGAGCGTGAGACAGTCCTCTTCGGCATCGTAATCGAGCATTTGCCATACATGAAGTGTGAAGTATTGGATGTCGGGACTGGCAGTACAATCGAATGTGTTGGCAAAGAGCAGGCGATCTTCCTTGAAAGCCACAAGTTCCAGACCTTCATTCGATATACAAACGTTGAGACGCCTACAGTCGCTCCCAGCATCCTGCCCATAGCGCATGAGGCGCTCCATGAGCAATGCCCTCGAAGCGAAGAAACGTGCCGTGGGGTAGAACTGCAACACGACCTCTTCAACATCGCGTGAGATGGCATAGACCTCCACGGACTCCAGCTCGGCCTGAATGGTGTATGCTACGCGCAAGCTGCTCATGTCCTGACCTGCGAAGGTGAAGGCATAAAGTGCAGCAGCTTCCTCGCGTCTGAATTCCTCGAGCGGCACATGGAGCGATGGTGTGCAGATGAGCACATAGACCTGATCAATCTGGCGGTTGTAGTAGTCGCTGCGGTTCAGCTCCCTTCTTAGGCGTATAGGCAGCGACTCCCCGTTCAGCTGGAAGTGTTCGCCTCGCACGAGACTGGTGGTCTGTGGGTCACAGACGAAAAAAGAAAATCCATCCGCGAAAATGCGGATGGATAGTGTGAGTGGATGGTAACTCTTATTCCCAGTTGCCGGCATTGTTGTTCCAATTGTAGAGGTCACCAATCTTCAGACCTGCGTAAGCACCCATATCATCGGCCAGCTTACGACGGTTGACGATGAGACGTTCTCCGTTGCGCCCCATATTCTTGAGGAAACACTCATCGGGAGCACAACATTCCATGACATACTGTGTGGTGCCAGAACGTGTGACTGCCAGATAGGTGTTGAGCTGGAACGTGTCACCCTCGGCGAAGGGAATGTAGCGCAGGCTGTCGGGGTTGAATCCAGGGCCAAAGAGAGAGTCGCTGAGATTGACCCAGGTCGTGTCTCGACGGAAGCCCTGCAGGCCATTGGCCGCGATAGCAGCGGCATCGCCGCTGTTGACGATGGCAGCAGCCTTGGACTCGGTGAGTCCCTTCTCCATCTGTTCGTCGGAGAGAACACCTTCCTTCACAATTTTCGGAATACGTCCGTTTCGAACGAATTCTACGAGTTTCCAGAGGCTGTCGCAATAGGCGGCCTCGGGACTTTGAAGTTTGTACTCCTCCTCAGCAGCCTTGATCTGCAGAAGACGTGCCTTGACGGCATTTTCACGAACTGTCACTTCCTTCTGGAAGTCGATGTCGTCCTGAATACTGCGCCAGCAGATGAACAGCAGGCCGATCACACAAAGTGCTAAAAGCACATTAAAAACCTTTTTCATAACGTGTATATGAAGCTTTTTGTTTATATTTGCAGCGCAAAAGTAACAAGAATAATTGAAATTACCCTCACCTTATGTGATTTTTTTCACTATAAATGTCAATAAAAGAGCAAATGACGGGTTTTATTCTCGAATATTTCGGGTTTAAGCCTACAAAAGAGCAAGAAAACGCGCTCAAAATGATGTCAGAATTCATTTTTGAACGCGACAATGATTCGTTGTTCCTCTTGAAGGGTTTTGCAGGCACTGGAAAGACTTCATTGGTGGGTGCTTTGGTGCGAGCTTTGGAGACGTTAAAGCAACGCACGGTGCTGCTCGCTCCGACTGGTCGTGCGGCAAAAGTGTTCGCTTCACATGCGGGTCAGGCAGCCTATACCATCCACAAACGTATCTATCGCCAAAAGGCTTTTACAGGTGACATGACGGACTTCCTCCAAAACGTGAATTTGCTCAAGGATGCGTTGTTCATCGTTGACGAGGCATCGATGATCAGCAATGACAGCTACGGTGGCAGTATGTTCGGCACAGGACGCCTGTTGGATGATTTGATACAGTTCGTCTATTCGGGACAGGGATGTCGGCTGATGCTGGTCGGCGACACGGCGCAGCTACCACCTGTCGGCGACGAGCAGAGTCCTGCGTTGGAGGCTGCGGTGCTGGAAGGCTATGGGCTCCGCGTATATGAGATCACGCTGACACAAGTAGTTCGCCAACTTTCAGACTCTGGAATCCTGTGGAATGCCACAATGCTCCGCCGACTGATAGCGGCAGATGAGCTGTGGGCTTTCCCGCGACTGCGCCTGAAAGGATTCCCGGATGTCATTCACATGCCGGGCAATGAACTCATCGAAGCCATTGAGCAGTCCTATTATCATGTGGGACGCGATGAGACCATCATTGTCACACGCTCCAACCTGCGCGCCAACGTTTATAACCAAGGCATACGAGGGCGTATTTTAGGGCTCGAAGAAGAACTGACAAGTGGCGACCAACTGATGGTGGTCAAGAACAACTATCATTGGGTGAAGCCTGAGCCACCAAGAAACGCAGATGGTTCTAATGTTCAGGACCATACTGAGACATCGGCATCTCCGATGATGGACTTCATCGCCAATGGCGACGTTGCCATTGTACGCCGACTTCGCAACGAGCGCAGCGTTCATGGATTCCGATTTGTCGATGTCTGCCTGGAGTTCCCCGATTATGACAATATGGAGGTTGAAGCCACCGTCATCTTGGATACACTGATGTCCGAAGCTCCTGCCCTCAGTCGCGAGCAGCAGAACTCGCTGTTCCAACACGTTTGGGACGATTATCCCGAGCTGACCACCAAACGCGACCGTATGCGAGCTGTGAAGCTGGATCCTTTCTTCAATGCCTTGCAGGTAAAGTACGCATACGCTGTCACTTGTCATAAGGCGCAGGGTGGACAATGGCAGCATGTCTATATCGACCAGGGTTTTATGCGGGAAGATATGCTTTCGCCTGACTACTTCCGTTGGCTTTATACGGCATTGACACGTGCCACAGAGAAAGTGTTTCTCGTCAACTGGCCGATGGAGGAAATCGATGACGAGGGACTATGAACCCTTGATTGCCTTGGACATCAATATAGCAGAACGGCTGCCCCTGTGTTGGGAACAGCCGTTCTGCTATATGTGTCGTATGGATGTTGATCAGTTGCGGCGTGTGGCCGAATAGTTGATTTTCAGAGCCCACGACTTACGCAGGACTTCCTTGATATCTGTGATGATACCCATCTGCGTGTGTTGGTCAATCTTCATAGACATCACCTGTGATGCAGGATCAGGCATGGTGGTACGTTCCTGTGCTACGAAGTCCATCACCTCGCGAGGTTCAGCATAGCGGTCGTTGAGCTGGATACGTGTACCCGAACCCATCTGAGCGCGCAGCTGGTCGGTGGGAGGACCTACGTAGATGAAGGACACGCACGACTTCTTCTCCAGTTTCTCAAGCTCTGTACCAGCAGGTACGGTGAACTTAACCTTCAGCGTCACCTCACGCATGGTGGTTACGATCATGAAGAAGAACAGGATGGTGAAGATCAAGTCAGGGAGAGATGAAGTGTTCATCTCAGGCATTTCTCTTTTTTCC
>CAJORF010000117.1 GCA_905236985.1 uncultured Bacteroidaceae bacterium
ATCTTCACCATGGCAGCACCGGTGCGCTTACCGTTACGGGTCTGCAGGAACCACAGCTTGCCCTCCTGAACGGTGAACTCCATGTCCTGCATGTCGCGATAGTGCTCCTCGAGCTTGGTCTGGATCTCGTCGAGCTGCTTGTAGATCTCGGGCATAGCCTCTTCCATGGAGGGATACTTCACGGCACGCTCGCCCTCGCTGATGCCAGCGCGCTCAGCCCAACGCTGAGAACCGATCTTGGTGATCTGCTGCGGAGTGCGGATACCGGCTACGACGTCTTCGCCCTGAGCGTTGACGAGGTACTCGCCGTTGAAGAGGTTCTCGCCGTTGGCGGCATCGCGGCTGAAGCAAACGCCCGTTGCGCTGGTGTCGCCCATGTTACCGAATACCATGGCCATTACGCTGACGGCGGTTCCCCACTCATCGGGAATTCCTTCCATCTTACGATAGAGGATGGCGCGCTCGTTCATCCAGCTGCGGAACACAGCGCAGATAGCACCCCAGAGTTGCTCGATAGGATCATTGGGGAAGTCCTTGCCCGTGCGTTCCTTAATAGCTTTCTTGAAGCGGGCGACGAGTTCCTTGAGTTCTTCGACGCTGAGGTCCTTGTCGAGCTTCACGCCGCGGATGGCCTTGACCTGCTCGATGATCTCCTCGAAGGGGTCGATGTCGGTCTTGTTGGCGGGCTTGAGTTCGAGCACCACGTCGCCGTACATCTGCACGAAGCGGCGGTAGCTGTCATACACGAAGTGGGGGTTGCCGGTCTTCTTGACCATGCCCTCAGCCACCTCGTCGTTCAGACCCAGGTTCAGGATGGTGTCCATCATACCGGGCATGGAAGCACGTGCACCTGAACGTACGCTGACGAGCAGCGGGTTCTGGGCATCGCCGAACTTGGAGTTCATGAGCTTCTCGATGTGAGCCACAGCGGCCATCACGTCGTCGTTGAGCAGCTCCATGATCTTCTCCTGACCCACCTCGTAGTACTCGTTGCACACGTCAGTGGTGATGGTGAAGCCCGGAGGCACAGGAACGCCGATAAGATTCATTTCGGCCAGGTTGGCACCCTTGCCACCCAGCTGTTCGCGCATTTGCGCATTACCTTCAGCTTGTCCGTTACCGAAGGTGTAAACACGTTTTTGACTCATTAGTTTTAGGACTATAATTAATGAATAAAGTGATGAATTCTTCTTTTTGGAGTTTTTACGGCGGCAAAGATATGAATTTTTTTTGAAACGACGGCAAGGATTCCTTACTTTTTTTGTGAAAAGCTTTGTGGGTTCAAGTAAATGAGCTACCTTTGCGGCAAAGAAACGAAAGAAAATGAAAAAATGTATCTTTTACGGTGTCTTTATGGCACTGATGATGTCCATCCCGACATCGACTCGTGCGTTTGACTTCAAGACCTACTATGGTTCGGCTGACAAGAAGCAGAAATCCGACCTGAAACTGGCTTTAAAAGACATCATAGCCAATCATAAGAAGTTAAGCTATAGCAGCCTGTGGACATACTACGAGAAAGTCGATTACATCCCCACATCCGATGGCCGCAAGCAGGTCTTCGACTACTACTCCGACGAGGTGGCCTATTTCCCTGAGCCCGGCTCAATGAATAAGGAACATACCGTGCCGCAGTCGTGGTGGGGCGGTGGCACAGGCGTTGCTCAAGGCAGCGATATCTTCCAAGTGCTGCCGTCTGACAAGAATGCCAACAGCGCCAAGAGCAGCTATCCGCTTGGCGTGGTCACGGGCTCTGTCACCTATCCCAAGGCTGGCGTGAGCAACACACGCATGAAGGTGGGAAAGGATTCAAACGGAAAATCAGTCTTTGAACCATGCGACGAATACAAGGGTGATTTTGCTCGCATCTATATGTACGTCGCCACCTGCTATTCCGATGTTACTTGGCAGCGACAGAACGACTTAGGTTGTGTGTTGAAGAAGGAAGACTGGCCTACGTTTACGTCGGATGACTTTATTAAAATGCTCCTGAAATGGTGCCGTGAAGATCCCGTATCGGACTGGGAAGTGACGCGCAATGAGCGTTGCTACGCCGTTCAGGGCAACCGCAATCCCTTCATCGACTTCCCCTCCCTCCATGAGTTCATTTGGGGCGACAGCATCAGCTACGTCTTTGATATCTCACTGCCTCACGGACAATTGGATTACCATCCTGGAGACAACCCGGACAATCCAGATAATCCTGACAATCCAGATAACCCGGACAACCCGGACAACCCGGATAATCCAGATAACCCCCTCAACCCCGATGCCGAATCGGGTACGATTGAGCTCGCCAAGCTCTCATGGAACGGTGCTACCCACCCGACGTATGGTGTAGGTTTCAGTGCCACAACGAACGGGCTGACGCTGAGCTACTACAAGGCCGCTTCCACCGTGACGCCTGTGAACATTAATTCCAATAATGAGTTCCGCTTCTACGACCAGTCGGTCTTCATGATCGAAGGTGCTGAGGTCGTGGGTGTGACCTTCTACGACAACGGCGGCTCCAAGAGTGGTTGTAGCATCAGTATCGGTGATGATGTCTATTCATTTGACGGCGAAAAGAAAATCACCTGGACGGGGTCGATGAATCCTTTCATCTGCACCGCAAATAAGCAAATTCGTATCTCAGTCATTGATGTCGCCATAGCCAAGAACGACGAGGATGCCATCAACCCCAACTTCATGTCGCCTGTAGCCGACCCGTGCGCAGTCTTTGATGCCAATGGTCGTTACCTCGGTCATTCCATCCCCGCCCGTAAAGGTATTTACATTGTTCGGCAGGATGGTAATACCTATAAGCGATACGTGAAATAATGCGTTATTTCATTGAACTCAGCTATGATGGCACAGCCTACCACGGTTGGCAGATACAACCCAATGGCAATAGTGTGCAGGAGACGCTGCAGCGTGCGCTCTCGATGCTGCTGCGCGAGGAGATAGCTGTCACAGGCGCAGGTCGCACGGATGCGGGTGTCCATGCAGCCATGATGGTGGCGCATTTCGATGCCGCTGCGCTTCCCGTTCCCAAGGTGGAGGCTCGTCCCCAGACCGCCTGCGACTACTTGGTCTATCGTCTGAATGGCATCTTGCCCAATGACATCGCCATCCATCGCATCTATCCCGTCGCCGATGACATGCACGCCCGTTTCTCTGCGCGCTCGCGTACCTATTATTATTACATACATACGCGCAAGTCGCCTTTCCTGCGCGACCGCTCGTGGCGGCTCGTTCACACCCCCGACTTCGAGGCGATGAACCGTGCCGCCGCAATGCTCCTCGATTTCGAGGACTTCACCAGCTTCTCGAAGGTGAACACCGACACCAAGACCAACATCTGTCACGTCACCTCTGCCCGCTGGGTACAACTCTCTGACCATGAGTGGCGCTTCGAGATCACCGCTGACCGCTTCCTCCGCAATATGGTACGCGCCATCGTCGGTACGCTCATGGAAGTCGGACGCGGTACCCTTACCCTCGACGGCTTCCGCGAGGTCATCGAACAGAAGAACCGCTCCGCCGCAGGTGACAGCGTACCGGCGCGAGGCCTGTTCCTTGTTGAGGTAAAGTATAGCTGACTCTCCTTATGTGGTTATTCCTCGCTTTCACTTCTGCCGCCCTGCTCGGATTCTATGATGTCTTCAAGAAACAAGCCTTGAAGGGCCATCCTGTCGTGCCCGTCCTGACGCTGAATACGCTGTTCTGCTCGCTCATCTTCTTGCCTTTCGTCATACTGTCTGCGATGGGACGGATTGACGAGACGTCCATCTTCTACGTTCCTGTCTGCGGATGGGAAGTGCATCAGTATATCGTGCTCAAGGCCATCATTGTCCTTTCGTCGTGGCTCTGCGGCTACATCGCCATCAAGAACCTGCCGCTGACCATCGTCGGTCCCATCAATGCTACGCGCCCTGTCATGGTACTCCTGGGTGCTATCCTCGTCTTCGGCGAACGCCTGAACCTCTATCAATGGATTGGTGTGCTGCTGGCCATCTTCAGCTTCTTTCTGCTCAGTCGCAGTGGCAAGAAGGAGGGCATCGACTTCCGCCACAACCGCTGGATCATCCTGGCAGTCCTCGCCTCCGCTTTTGGTGCTATAAGCGGCCTCTACGACAAGTACCTCCTCGCACCCGTGGAGTCGGGTGGGGTAGGGCTCAACCGTATGGTGGTCCAGAGCTTCTTCACCTTCTATCAGTTCCTGATGATGGTAGTGGTATGGATAGTCCTCCGCCCCCCTCTCCGCTCCCCTGAAGTGGGGAGTACCTGCGCGCAGCTCGCGAGCGTAGCGAGGCTCTCCCCCTTACGGGGGAGCGGGGAGAGGGTCTTATGGGGGTGGGTCTTCATCCCCCTTGTCTCCATCTTCTTGTCGATGGCTGACTTCGTCTATTTCTACGCCCTCAGCCTGCCCACAGCTCTGATCTCCGTTGTCTCGATGATCCGTCGCAGCAGCGTCCTCGTCAGCTTCACCGTCGGTGCCCTCGTTTTCCATGAGAAGAACCTGCGGTCAAAAGCCATCGACCTCGCCCTCGTCCTACTCAGCATGCTCTTCCTTTATCTCGGCAGCTAAGGCATTCTGCCTCACACGTCTATACATAAACCCTTACACGTCTATACATAAACCCTTACACGTCTATACGTACACCCTTACACGTCTATACGTATCTCTCAACGCTCGAAAAAAAACAAATTTTAATTCTAAATAGGTGTCAGGTGTCAGCCGCACCCCTTCTCTCCTGACACCTGACACCTATTTCAAACAAAATTTATTTATCTTTCAGCCCACACCCTTATAGCTTTTCGCCCACACCCTTATAGCTTTTCGCTCAAACCCTTATAGCTTTTCGCTCAAACCCTTATAGCTTTTTGGCAAAACCCTTAAGGGTTTTCAGAATCGACCGTTACCACCTTCCTGCACAACACATATCCCTTAATTTTCAACCAATACAGCCTCTCCCCACCACTTCGGAGGGGCTTTTTTTTGCGTGAAAGCAAAAAAAATGGTGATAATTTTGGCAAAATCGCGAAATATCACTTACTTTGCGGTGTGATAGTGCTTATTCGGACTTTTCGCGATAAAGCGGGAGCTGATTTGAAGAACTTTCACTGCCGACAGCGGTCTGGCACATAACTTATTTGAAATAAACGAAACGTTATGCTCTTCTCTTGCAAGCTGAAAACGTAGGAAATTTTCATCATTGCAAAGCCCCCCGGAGACCTGTAATAATGGCCTTTGGGTAGAACGAAGACAGACATGGTAGCTTCACGCGTTAGCATGGAACTGAACTATATCATCTTTTCTACCCAGGTATTCCTACGGCCTTCAGCTTGAAGATGTGGACATACAGTTCCGCGTTTCAGTTATGAATGTACATCATCTCACAATATTCACATGAGAACATTATTCAAGACAACCTTACTCATGGTCGCGGTACTGTTTGCCGTGACCTTTAACGTTCACGCTCGGTCGTGGCGCATCAACAATAACGCCAACCGCAAGGCGCACTTCTCGGACATTAATGATGCTATGCGAAGCAACGAGGTGCAAGACGGCGACACGCTGTATCTTGATCCTGGATGCAACTTGACAACACAGCAAGATGTGACGAAGCAGGTCACGATTATTGGAACAGGCTACTTCCTTCCTAATGAAAACTACCTTGCTACCATCAGTGGAACTATTAACCTGAAGGCATCAGGCATTCGGCTTTCAGGAGTCTGCATGACATACCGAACATGTCTGTATGCGCCCAACATCGTACTTGAACGATGCCGGACATCATGGATTCGTGGCTTCACCAATTCCCAATACGCTATCATACGCGAATGTTACAACCTTTTCATTTCCGGTTATGGTAAGACCAGCCAGGAATCTGCCAATTGGACTATAGAGAATTGTTTCATCTATGCCTCACATGGCAATTCACATACCATATACGATCTGTATAAAGCCACTCTTATTAACAACTATATTGTGAGCATCAGTAGTAATTACTGCTTCAATAACTTAAGTTCATGCGTGCTCTCAAACAATATCATTATGAACACCAGCAATGCCAATCGCTTGTTCAATGCCTGTTCAGAGATGCAATGCAATAACAATGTAATGTCCTGTGCCGAGACAGCTGCTACTGACATGCCAAATAATCTGTTCCTCAATTCCACTCAGGAACAGACGCTGTTCACTCTCGATGGCACCAACGACCAACGCTACGAGCTGAAAGAGGACAGCCCAGCTAAGGGCGCGGCCAACGATGGTGGCGATTGCGGGCCGTCGGGAGGCGAGTTTCCATACGTCTGCTCCGGCTTCCCATTTGGAATCCCACAAATTAAAAGCAATCACGATGCATGGTCGGCCCTTCCCACTGATGTATTTCCATCGGGCCACACAATAACCCTCAATGGAGCCGTAGTGACGTTTGGCTCACCCGATGATACAGCCAATTCGTGGACCTGGCATACCAACAACCAAGGTCTTATCCCAACGCAGGTGCCTTCGGCCGATGGCACTTTAGCCACCATCATCAAAACGTTCTCTTCGGAAGCTCCTTTTGACCCGCTGCCCACCCATGGCTGTTTCTTTAAGATAGAGCCCACCACGATTGGCACCTTCACCATAGGCGGTATTGTAGCTGTTGGAGGGAATCAGCCTGTTGTCTTTGCCTCTGCGCTGAAAGATGCCCCAACAACCATCACTGCCGTAAATCTTCAGCCATACAACAGTGCAGTAAAGTCGTGGAGTTATAACGTTGATGCTAACCATGTTTATTATTTCTTTGAGTTAGCCTATCCTAATTACCTTACTGGATACCGCTTCACAGTACAATCCCTTTCCTTCGCGGAACGAACTGTAAGCAATAGTCCAAAGGACGGACAAGTCACCATAACTCAACAAGTAACACTTCAGAATAAATAACAAATAAAACGATAACAATTATGAAAACAAACATCACTCATTTATTCATGGCCGTGGCAATGCTTGCCGTGGCAACAACCGTCAACGCCCGCTCGTGGCGCATACACCATGATGTTGCCATGAAGCCAGACTTTACAGACATCAATGCTGCTATGGCCAGCGACAATGTTCAGTCAGGTGATACGCTATATTTGGATCCAGGGTGCGCCCTAACAAGTTATCAAACAATAAATAAATGTGTGACAGTAATCGGTACAGGCTATTTTAGAACAGATGCTCCGCACTCTTTTGCTATTATTAATGATGTATTAGAAATAGATTGTAATAAAGTAAAAGTGGAAGGTGTTATTGTAAATTATGAAATCTTGATTGAAGCTGATAATGTGAGCATTGAACGTTGTAAATGCAAATTAGTAAATATCAGCAGATATTGGTATATAAGAAAACATACAACTATCCGACAATGCTTTATTGAGACAGGTATCAGTGGTGGAAGGAATGGTGCACAAGATGGCTCTTGCAGTCAATTCGCTCAAATAGAAAATTGCATCTTCCGTGGGGGCAATGCGTACATTGATGATTTAGGTAGTCCAACCATAACGAATAATATTTTCTATACAACTAATAATAGATATACGTTAAATCAGATTAACGGTGGTATCATTCAGAATAACATTTTTATAAATCAAGCCGATGCAACAAAGGTATTTAGTAATATTACCAATACGACCATCACCAACAATGTGATAGTTAGTTCCGAAGAGAACTATCCCACCTATGCATCCAATAATATATTTGTTGATGAAGATGATGGTATCATTACAAAAGAAGGGAGCTATACAGAAGACAAGTATTACCAATTGACCGAGAATAGCCCCGCCAAGGGCTACGGCATCCTGAATGGTGTGCCTGTCGATTGTGGCCCATTCGGAGGCCCGAATCCCTACGTGCTGAATGGTCTGCCCAAGAACACCCCTTACTACACTAAGGCCGTTGTAGATTCCCGCTCGAAGAACGGCAAGATAAATGTCTCACTAAATATCAAGATGCAAGATGAATAAGCATACCTGTCAGTCACTGCGCATGCTCTTGGCGGTGGTGCTGGCGGTATGTGCTTCCGTGAGCCTGAGAGCCCAGACGGGAATCGAGTACTTCTTTGACTCAGACCCCGGTTTTGGCAAAGCGCAGCGGACAGCCATCACGCTCGATGACGAAGGCGAGGTCGTTCTCTCCGTTCCCACCAAGGGCCTCTCACCCGGCAACCACCTGTTTGGCTATCGCGCATTCTATTTTGAATATGATGAGTTTGGCGACCCTGTCACGCACTACGCTCCCACTGTCATACAAACCGTGGAGATATATACAAACAAGATTTACAGTGTCGAATACTTTTGGGACGATGACCCTGGCTTCGGCAATGGCGTTCCTGTTGCAATCACTCCCGGCGAAGAGATTAGCTTAGACAACCTTGAGATTCCCACAGAAGGCCTCGCACAAGGCGACCATGTCTTTGGCATTCGCGCCTGTGGCGAAAATGGTTGGGGACCAACGCTGCGGCAAAAGGTCTATGTACCGGCATCCACACTACATGGCGAGGACGTGAGCTACGTGGAATACTTCTGGGACACCGACCCCGGCTTCGGCAAAGGTACACAAATCAGTATCACCCCGGGTCAGGATGTTAGCGTCGAGAATCTGGAGCTATCCACCGACGGCCTAACCTACGGCAACCACAATCTCTTCATACGCGCCTACGGCAATGCCGGTTGGGGTCCAACAATGCGGCTCGTAATCCGCGTTGAACCGAAAGATGAGGACATGGTGGTCAGCAATGCCGAATATTTCTGGAACGATGACCCCGGCTTCGGCAAGGCAACGCCAATCAATATCACCCCAGGAGCAAACGTGGAACTCTCGGACTTCAACATTCCTTCGGACGCTATTCATGGCGACGCTGTGCTCTACATCCGCTACCGCGGTCCCATGGGTTGGAGCCCCACCATGGCCTACCCTGTGATGGTAGATGCCTGGGGCAACTATACCCTCAATGCCAACACTGAGACCTCGTTGGAAACGCGCACCTACCAGACCTTAGCCGATGCCATCAGTGACTTCAGCGACCGTGGCATCTCCGATGACATCACAATAACTATTCCTACCAGCAACACGGACTATATATTGGATGCCAGCAGTACAAAATGCATCCAGCAGATGGAACAGATCGTAGCGAACCTTGACGCTCTCTCCACCAACAGGAGCCACAAGACTATTGCTTTCACCGCCACCGAAGGCTCTGGCAACAGCCTCACCGTGACAACCACCAGCAAGGCACTGCCTACTGTGGTGAGCTTCTTTGCACAGACTTCGCTGCATAACGTAACCCTAACCATCAGGGAAAAGGCATACGACTTTACCCCCATCTCCAAGCGTCATGAGGAATGTTGCGGCACCACCACAGCAGTACCCCTCTCATCCATCAGCAAATCACTCAAGGCATCCTGGAAGGCGCAGCCGCATGATGGCTGTGTGCTCAGCGGTTATGTCGATGAAGGTACTGGCAAACTGCCTGCCATGACCATCACCAACAACGGCACGCAGATGGATAGTATTGCATACGAGGTGACTCTTGGCACCAGTACGAAAACGCTCTATACCTTTACATATTATATATATGTACACGCGCGTATGGAGAATCAGGCCTTCACCACCCTCTCGCCAGCCAATGGTAGTATCATCGATCCCGTCAAGACTCAGCTTCAATGGAATGCCTTTGGCGATGCCGTCAGCTATCACTTAGTGGTTACGGAAGCGGAAGAGGGAGCAGATCCTGTAGAGATAGTGAACGTTGAGACCACCTCGACCTCCTACGATGTAACGGTAAAGCCTGGCTACACCTACACTTGGACGGTTACTGTCATTGGCCATTGCGATGAATTGACCAGTACAACGCAGACTTTCAAAGGTCGTCTGCTACCCGACCTTGTCGTGGAGAGCATAGCTCTGCCCGAAGGCTGTCTGCCAGGAAGCATGGTCGAAGTGACGGCTACCGTCAGAAACCAAGGTACAGGTGCCACCACCGAAGGCGCGTGGACCGACCGCCTGTATTATGTCCTCGACAGCAGCAACTTCAGCGATGCCGTGGCTGCCGCCGATGTGCAGCATACGGGCAATGTTGCCGCTGGCGAGAGCTATGAGGCGACGTTCCAGATGGAAGTGCCCTTCTCAGCGACAAGCAGCACACTGCGTGTCTTCGTGGCTGCCAATGTTGACGGTGCTGCCATGGAGGCGGATGCCACCAACAACCGCACCATCAGCACCACGTCGGCAACGCTGAAGCCCGTCTATATGGATGGCGGCGACTTGGCCGCCCTGCGACAGTTCTATGCCGACTTCGGCGGCGAGGAATGGAACGGCACGAAGTGGAAAGCCGAATCCGAACTAATTGCCAACGGCTACTGGAGCGGTGTGAGTTTCGACAGCGACGGCCATGTGACAGCCATCGACCTGTACAATCGCAACCTCAACGGTTCGCTCACCACGGCCACGCCGCTCAACCTGCCACGACTGAAGACCTTGATACTGAACCGGAACTCCATCAGCGGTGACCCGGCCAAGTTCATCACCATTGAAGCTGTTCCCATGCTGACGACTCTCAACTTGTCTGAGAATCTGATAGCAGAGCTGTCAGCCCCCCTGCCCGTTGGCATCACCACCCTTGACCTCAGCTCGCAGTTCCCCAAGGGTTACAGCAGCGACCTCTTCGACTTCAGTGTCGGCAACAACATCACCATCGATTTCCCGTCCATCATGGGCTACAACCACCAGAAGCAGACCATGGACAACCATCCCTCTGTGGATGTGCGCATCATGCCGAGTCCATACACGGTCATTGGTCAACTGCAATGGTCGGGCATCAACGAATGTTATGTCTTCGTGGGCGCTAATTGGAATGGCCAATACCCCAAACCGAACGATAAGATGGTCATGCGCCCGACATCGGGAGCGGCCAACAATTCGGCTTACATTGGCCGCATACAGCTTACATTGGGCGATGCCAACATGTCGGGCTGGGTGGATGTGAACGATGTGCAGCGCACGCTCAACTACATCATCGACAGCAACAACTATAGTGCTTTCAACCCGTGGTGTGCCAACACATGGGAGGACGAACGAATCAACATCCAGGACATCGTCTGCACGGTGAACATCGTGCTGGACACTCAGGGCGATGGCGTTCAGAACGCTCCACGCCGAGCAAGGACCAGGCAGAACGCCGTCGAGCAGAGCGGATTGTCATTGAACCGTTTCTATGTCGCAGACCGCTATGTCTGCTTGGATGCACAAGATAGTATCTCCGCCTTCGACTTGGAATTGGAGGGTGTAGCCCCCTCACAGGTCAAGTTGTTGCTCAACAGAAACGATTGGCAGATGCAGACACGTCAGACAGAGAACGGCGTGCGTATGGTGGTATTCTCACCTACGGGACAGGCGCTGCCCACGGGTCAGACGACTCTGTTACGCATGACAGCACCCGCAACGCTCATTGCAGTTCAGGCCACAAGTCCCAAGGCTGAAGACGTTAACGTCAACATCCAAGGCACTGCGACAGGCATCATTGACGATTTACAATCGAATGGCGATTCCGACATCTACGATCTGAGTGGTCGGAAATTGCCCAATGGGAAGATGTCCAATCGTAAATTACCACATGGCGTGTATATTCAGAATGGTAATAAAATAACGAAATGAGCAGAATGAAGAACAAGATATTATGGAGCACATTGCTCCTTGCTATAGCCCTGTTCCTGCAGCCTTGGCAGGCAAAGGCACAGAACACCCTGCGCATTGCCGACTTCACCCAGGCTGCCAACAAAGTAGGCTACGTGCCAATCTACTTGGACAACATGGAGGATGTGGTGGGCTTGCAGTTCGACATCGAGCTGCCCTACGAAAAACCCTGGAATGCCAGCGTGCAGCTCCTGGACGAGCGCATCAACGGCCACAGCATCTCGCTGCGCGACCTGGGCAGCAGCAAGAAGTTCACCGTCGTGGTGATGTCCATGCAGAACCAAGCTTTGCGAGGCAACGGTGGCCTGCTCATCCGCTTCCCCATGCAGGTGCCCGATAACGCCCAGGCCGACGACACGCGCGAGGTGAAGCTCAGCAACATTGTGCTCACGGCAAAGAATGGTGCAAACATCGCCGCCGAGAGCTCACAGACGGCCACGTTCACCGTGCTGCGCACACCGAAACCAGACTTCGTCATCGAAAACCTGCGCATCACCAACGACGGTGAGACGCTCACGCCCGGCGGCAAGCTGCGCCTGAGCTTCAACGTCCTGAATCAGGGCAACGGCGACAGCAAGGATGGCTGGAACGAGAAAATCTACTTGGAAGACCTGTCAGGCGTCCGCACATACGTCACCACGCAGCGTTACGGCAACGTCTTGCCTGCAGGAGAATACATGAACCGCTTCTACGAGATCGACATCCCGAAGGCCATGCACATCGACGGCACGGTTCATGCCGTGGTGGAACTTGTGGCTCTGCTCTCCACCGACGAGCTCATCGCCGATCAGGGCAACAACATCAGTGTGTCGGAAAATACCAAGGAGCTGGGCAAGAAGCTCTTCATCAGCAGCGAACGCATACGGTTGAAGGAAGGAAACCGTGAATATGTGACCCTCACTCGCAGCGGCGACTGGTCGATGGACGAGACCTTCGAGATCGAGGAGGTGAACGAGCACGGCGTGATGATGCTTACGGTACCGCTGAAGGTTACAATCCCAGCCAAACAGGCAGCCGTGGGCTTCTATGTCACGGCCACGGACAACAAAGAAGTCAACTCCCAGTACCGCACAGGCTTCGTAGTCCATGGCGACTACGACTACAACGACGTGTCCATGATTGTGGATGTTGACGACGACGACAGCTATCACCTGTACCTGGATTTAGACAAGATTATCCTGACCGAAGGAGAGGAGGTGACGCTCACCGTCCGTACAGACCGCGTGCTCGACACTGACTTCAAAGTGAACATCACCAATACCGCCGCATCCTTGTTCTATCCTTACATACGCAGCATCACCATCCCTGCCGGACAGACATCTGCCTCCGCAACCACCACCGTCGTTGACGATGACTATCCGATGGTCGATATGGATGTGAAGTTCACCGTCTCGGCAACGGGCTACCTCACCGCTTCGCGTAGCATACACATAAAGGACAACGACTGGCCTCAGAAATTCACCATAGAGCTCCCGCGGACCATAATCAGCGAAGAGGACGGCTACGAAGCCACCATGGCCACCGTGACCCGCAAGGGCAATCTGGCCGAGAACCTGACCATTTACGTGAACTATGCGGCTAAGAGTGTGCCTAACGGAACCAACATGCGCGAGCTGTTCTTCGACTCGCAGTATGTCATCATTCCAGCCGGGCAGAACAGCGTGAGCTTCCCCGTCAGCGTCAAGGACAACTCGACCATCGACGGCGAACGCAAATGGACAATCACCGCAACAGCCTGCGACGCACAGACGGGCAAGCCAAACAGCAGCTACACCTGCTCTACCGTGTTGACCGTGACGGACAACGACGACGGTGTCGTACTCAAGCTGCAATGCCCCACTGGCACGCTGACAGAGGACGGCGGCAAGGCCACGCTGACCATCTCTCGCAACTCCACCAAGGGCAACCAGACCGTCAACCTCACCGGCGAAGGCGGCAACCTGGACATGCCAGCGACGGTGACCATCTACGACGGCCAGGAGTCCGCCACGTTCCAGGTGGGCGCGAAGTCCAGCGAAGTGCAGGACGAGAACTATTATGTCCGCGTCACCGCATCGGCACAGGACTGCCAGCCCGCGCAGTTCGTCTTCATGGTGAGCACACAGCCCGATGCAGTATGCACGCTCGACGAACTCGCATCGGCCACTGCCTTTGGCGGACAGACGGTGGATGTTACGCTGAACGTGACCAACCAAGGCACGAGCACACTGAAACCCGGCATGGAGGTACGCTTCTACCTGATGGACCACCTTGACTATAACCGCTGGGATACGAATAGACAGGAACTCCTTGTTACGACTCTGACTGAGGCCATTGGTCCTGACCTCACAAAATCGTTTACGGCAAGAATCACGCTGCCGGAGTACGTCGTAATGGGGCAGTTCTATCTTGTAGGTTACCTCAACCCCCGACAGAACTTTGCCGAGTCCAACAAGGGCAACAACCTGTCGAACTCAGTTCCCATCAAGCTTGAAACGGCAATTACACTGGCCGAAATCACCACCGACCGCACAAGCTACACCCGCGGCGATGTCATCACCATGACGGGTCGCATGACCAACGCCGCGTCAGGGCTCGCGATGGAGGGCAAACAGGTGGATGTATATGTACGCAACGACACCAAACGCTACCAGACCACCACAACGCTCAACGCCGACGGCACCTTCACGGCGCAATACACCTTCGGCGAGCAGACGGGCGGACACTACAAGGTCGGAGCATGCGTGCATGGAACAGGTGCGACATCCCCGGAGGAGGCTACAATCAACGTGATACGTCTGCGCATAGACCGCAGCAGCTACCTGAAGGAGAATGTCACCGAAGGAGTGGCCCAGGAGGGCAATATACTTGTCACGAACCTGTCCGACGAGCCGCTGACGAACGTGACATTCCAGATGAAAGGCCTGCCCGACGAATGGACGGTGGAGCTCACTTCCATCACCAACCTGGAACCCGGCCACACGGGCAATGCCCACTACCGCATCGTGGCCACCCAACCCAAAGCCAACGGCTCGCTCATCAGCGGCACCTTCGTGGCTACGGCCAAGGATGCCGGCGGTCAGCGAGTGGCCGACAGCGAGATGCCGATATACTTCAACTGGTATGCGGCACAGAGCAAGCTCGTGGCCGACAACGTCCGCACCACACTCTACCGCAACGGGCAGCGCACGCTCAAGGTGCTGGTGGAGAACGTGGGACTGAAGGAGACGGGAAGCATCGGCGTGGAGTGGGCGTCGGGCCAGACATGGCTCTCGTCACCCACAACGCAGCTGGCTTCCATACCGAAGGACGGCAAGGTGGCACTGACCCTGAACCTCACCGGCAGCCAGGATATGATTGTCGATGGAACCTACGAGGCCACGGTGCGCCTCAAGCCCCAAAACGGACCTAAGCTGGACGTGAAGGTGAAGTGTACGGTGGTGAGCACCGACGTGGCCAACCTGACGGTTGACGTGGTGGATGCCTACACCCTCGGAGCCGACAATGGCAACGGCCCGCATGTGGCAGGAGCATCGGTGAAGCTCACCAACGCCCTGACAGGCGAGGTGGCAATGACTGGCACCACCGACGAGAACGGCCTCTTCTACACGGACGGACAAGTGAAGGAAGGCACGTACTATGTGTATGTGACGGCTCCCGACCACTACTATGCAGAGAAGACGATAACGATCGACCCCGGCGTGGAGAACCAGTTAGAGGTGTTCCTCAACTACGAGGTGGTCAAGATCACCTACACCGTGGAACGTACTACAGTGACCGACGAGTACCGCACGGTGCTCTCGATGGACATTGTGCCGGACATCCCGCAGGCTATCGTCGTTCCCCAAATGCCCGAGAACTGGGGCAGTGGAAACCATACCTACAGCGTGACACTCACCAACAAGGGACGGCTCACGGCCTACACTCCCTATTTGGAATTCCCCAACGTCGATGGCGTGACGTTTAAGGTGCAGAGTGGCTATCCCGCCGTGCTCTATCCCAACGAAAGCTACGACGTGACCGTTGAGTTCAAAGGCCCCGAGGTGGCAAAGCAGACCAGCTTGGGCTTCATCCGCATGCACTATGCCTATAAGCTTAAGGACATGACATACTGGGGCAGCGAGACATACGCAGCCGCTATGGGAAGCGGACAACTCGTGCAACTCTCCAAAGGCGGATTGCCCTCGGCCAACAGCGACGTGGAAGGCCGCAACTTCGGCGAATACGAACCTCCCGTAAGCAGCAACGAAGGCAAGGAAATCTTCCTTTGGGGCATGGGTGACGATGGCGAGTTGGAGAGCGACGAGCCTGAGATTCAGGTACGCGACTACACGCAGTCGGTAGAAAATCGCGTGCGCCTGCAGTTCGAGCAGAAGTTCTTATTGGAGCGCGAGGCATTCAAAGGCACGCTGAAGGTGGAGAACCTGCAGATGAGCGACATCGAGGATGTGGTGCTCATACCGAGCGTGAAGACTACCGACGGCACCGATGCCACCGACCTGTTCAGCATCTCCACCGAGGGCACCGGCAGCTGGAGCGGCAGCGAGAGCTGGAACCTTGCCAGCGGTGGCGAGGGTCAGGCCCTGGTGCTCTATGTGCCTTCCAAGGAGACGGCACCCACAGAGCCTGTAGATTACCTCTTCGGCGGCACGGTGTCATACCGCAATGTCAAGGACGGCAAGCTCGTGACCTACGAACTCATGCCGACACAGCTCACGGTGAACCCGTCGCCCGACTTGCATCTGACCTACTTCGTGCAGCGCAACCTCATCGGCGACGACCCGCTCACCGACGAGGTGGAACCGTGGGAACCCGCACAGTTCGCTCTCCTCATACAGAACAAGGGAGCGGGCGAGGCTCTGAACCTACAGATAGAGACCACCGACCCGACCATCGTGGATAATGCCTGCAACCTGCCCGTGACATTCACCAAACTCTACAGCACCGTGGATGGCGTGCAGTCGAACTTGGACTTCAACAAGATTGACCTCGGCAGCATTGCCGCCGGCCAGAACGTGATGGCCCGCTGGTGGTTCTACAGCAATGTCTCAGCACATGTCGCCAACTACGATGTCCGAATGACCAAGCACAGCACCTTCGGTGCGGAGTTCGACCTCATCGCCCTCGACGGTGTCCGTGAGCTGACACATTCCGTCTTTGGCTCTGTAAGCCATAGGGTGAAAGCACCTCGACATGCTCCAGGTACACTGACAGACAGCGAGAAGCAGTCGAACATCTTCCTTCTGAACATGATAGCCGACGAGGACAACCTCCCGGATCGTGTTGTGGATCAGAATGGCAACGAGACCGATGACCTGGAGATAGCGAGCGACAACATCGCCGTTTCCACTACCTCCTCTGACAACGAATACCTGCTCACCGTAGCAGCCTCTCGCGTAGGCTGGGTCTATGGCGTTGTCCACGACCCGACGAACTGCACCATGCGCCTGGCCAAGGTCGTGCGTAACAGCGACGGTGCTGACGTCACGGGCAACTTCTGGCAGACCGACCGCACAGTGACAGCTAACTACTCAACCATCGTTGACAACCGCCTACACATGGCCGACAACATCGGTGTGCTCGATGGATCTGCAGCCGAGACTTACACCCTCACCTACGAATCCAAGCCAGCCACTGCACCTGTCGTGAAGAGCATAACGCCCATAACAGACGATGCCACCTCAGCTTCCGATGCCACAAAAGCCCGCGTCACCATGAATCAGGAGGTGGATGCATCGACAGTTACGGCAGATGCCGTAGTGCTCACCATAGGTGGTGTAAACTTCAATGCCACAGTTCAAATTGAAACTCCTACATCGTTTATCGTTGACTGGAGCGATGTCGTCTCTCCGAGTGGTCAACTCACCTTAACGGTGTTCACCTCCGGCATCAAAAACCTCGACGGAATCAGCGGCAACTCGAACCTCACACAGAGCTGGGATTATACCGGAGGGTATATGATTGGCGACGTGAATGGCGACGGCCAGGTGAACGCAATCGACCTGAATGCCATCGTTAACTACATCCTTGAACGACGTAACTTCCCGTTCACCTTTGTTGAAAAAGCCGCAGACCTAAATGGAGACCTAAAGGTCAACGCCATCGATGTCAACATGGTGACCAACATGATTCTCTGGAGTGCTGCACCGAAGAACGTGAAGGCCCAGACACCCATCTGCGTTGGCACACTGGAAGAGAAATAACAATATCATCATTATATTATATTTTTACAAATGAAACGAATCATTCATTTATCTATCATTCTACTCACCTTGCTTGGAGCGGTGAGTACACACGCTCATGCTGCCATCAAAGCGGGCGAAGCGTCAGTGAAGGTCGGTTCAACAACAACTATTTCTTTAGCAACGACCTACCAAAACACGTTGCGGAATTCAACGGGAATCTCTGCCCGGTGGTCCACAAGTAGCTCCAACGTGAGCATCACCTCTCAGTCGAACACCTCCTGCACCATTAAGGGTGTGACAGCGGGTTCGGCACAGGTGAATTACTATTGCAGCTACTACATCGACGGATTCTACCGCACAATGGACTTCTATTATACCGTTACGATAACATCCAGCGGTTCAACGGCCACCCTCACGCTCACTCCATCTTCCATTACGCTGTACGAAGGAGATACCTATCAGGTGACAGCCTACCAACCAGGTTATGTGGGTGGAGTCTATTTCACGACCAATAATAGTTCTGTGGCCTCTGTTAGCACAAGTAGCAATAGTGGTTACTACACGTATGGAACGGTGACGGCAAATAGTGCAGGAACCACTTATATTTATGCAAAATCCGCAACTGGTGCAACTTCTTCTGCTTGTACGGTGACGGTAAAGACGAAAACCATCAGCCCGACCAGTATTTCTCTTCCTGCCAGCAAGACCATAGAGGAAGGAGAGTACGGATACATTACAGCCACCGTTTCTCCTTCAAATGCCACTTACTCGCTCACATGGTCATCCAATAATACAGATGTAGCCACGGTGAACTCTTCTGGAAGGGTCTATGGCAAGAGTCCTGGAACCGTCAGGATTACCGCTAAGGTGGATGGCTACAGCCTGTCTGATTATTGTGATGTGACAGTAACAGCCAAGCAGGTGTTGGCAACATCGCTTTCTGTAGATGGTCCTGAAACTTTGGCTATGGGCGACAAGTATCAACTGACACCGGTCTATGCACCCAGCAATGCAACTGTGGGGTTCCAGTATGTCTCTGACAATCCAGATGTCATCAGCGTATCATCAACAGGTTTACTGACAGCTGTTGCTGTAGGAACGGCTGTCGTAACAGTAACAGAGATCGTGAGCCAATTAACGGCAAAAGTTGCTATAGAGGTGCCTGAACCACTTATTCCCGATACGGATCTTAGTTCGTATGACAATGTGGTCTATATCAATCCATTGTCTGCCTGCTCTGGACAAAGCCTGACATTTCCCGTAATGATGAAAAATGCAGTGGGCATTCAGACGGTGCAGTTCGACCTGTATCTGCCCGATGGCGTGACGGTGGCGAAGGACGAGGACGGCTTTGACCTTATTGAGTTGAGCACGGAACGCACCACTACACGCAAGATGGACTCCTTCAGTTCCATACAGACAGCTGATGGAGCTTATCGCGTACTCATCAACTCCAGCGGAGGCTATACCTTCGACGGAACAGACGGCGAGATTGCCCGGGTGACGGTGAACATTGTTGCCGATATGGCAGAGGGTGATTATCCACTCATTCTGAAGGACATCGTGCTGGTCAATACCAGCTCCGAGGGTTTTGAGACCCCATACGTTAAAGCTACGCTCACCGTCTCAGATTATTCGCCCGGCGATGTGAACGGCGACGGCAAGGTGAATGCTATTGACCTGAACGCCATCGTAAACTATATCCTTGAACGCCGTACCTTCCCATTCGCTTTTCTTGAAAAAGCCGCAGACCAGAACAGCGACAACAAGATTAACGCCATTGATGTCAACGTAATCACTAATATGATTCTCAAAGGTTCGTCCCCACAGAACGTGAAGATGTGCCAGCCTGTCGATGTTGGTGTGCTTGAAAACAGATAACCAAATAATTTCTAATCATCAATAAAATAAAAAAGAAATGAAACAATTAGCATTTTCACTGCTTGCTCTCGCATTGACTGCCACATTGCAGCTCAAGGCAGAGAACACCGACATCTCCGCAATCGGTAATGTCGTTTACATGGAACCTGTCACCTTACCCGCAGGTTCACAGCAAACCCTCTCTATTAAGATGAAGAATACAGTGGGCATCCAGACTGTTCAGTTTGACCTGGTGTTTCCCGATGGCGTGGCTGTTGCCTCGGATGGGGATGGCTTCGCGCTCATCAATCTCAGTACAGACCGCACCACGGCCAAGAAGATGGACTCTTTCTCTGCCGCACATATCTCTGGCAGCCGTTACCGCGTGCTCATCAACTCCAATGGTGGTTACACTTTCGACGGCTCAGACGGCGAAATCGTACAGGTGGTGGTGAACATAGATGCCAGTGCTGCCAACTCTTCCCTGCCGCTCGTCTTCGAGGGAATCGTGCTGGTGGATACCGGTTCCAACGGCTTCCAGACGGAACGTGTAGAAACAACCATCAATGTGACCGAGCCTGTTGACACTCGTGTCATTCTTGACGAGACCTCGACCACGGTTCCCGTAGCCAGCAATGGTGAGGTGGAAGTGCTGGTGAAGCGCACCATCAAGAGTGGCGAATGGAATACCATCTGTCTGCCGTTTGATATGACAGCGGAAAAAGTGTATGAAATTTTTGGAACAGATGTACAGCTGGCTGAATTTATAGATTATGAGGCAGACAGTGAGCTTACAGAAATATGTGTGAATTTCGATGAAGCGATGTTGAATGAGGATGGTTTTATGGCAAATAATCCATACCTCATAAAGACATCAAAGGATATCTCAGAATTTTCTTTATCTGCTGTAATCGATCCTGATGAAGATGGAGCAGTTGCTGAATACACGAACGGAAAGAGTGGTTCTCGCAAGGTTGTTTATGGGACTTTCCAAGGTGTTTATCATGCAGGTGATGCAGTTCCGGCCAAATGCCTCTTTTTGAGTAAGAACAAATTTTACTATTCTATCGGTAACACAAAGATAAAGGCATTCAGGGGATATTTTGATTTTGCAACAGTATTGGAAGGTGTTGATGATATTTCTGATGTTAAATTCCAATTCTTTCTTGATGGTACAGAAACACATATAAACGAGCTCTCTTCCATTGTTGAAGATGAAAATGTCTATGACCTCAGCGGTCGCAAGATTGCCAAACCTCAGCAGCGCGGCGTGTATATCGTCAACGGCAAGAAGGTCATCATCAAGTAAAAAAGAACAAATGAAAAGAGAAAGATGAAGTAAAAAGGAATAGTTATTCTTCATTGCACAGTGAGATGCCATTTTTATCTCATTTTTCTCTTTTCTCTTTTAAATTTTTAAATTTTAATTTGAATAACGAGTTATGAAAAAGACATATATCATTCCTCATGTGAGCATCTCTGAAGTCCAACAAGAGTTGCCATTGGCTGCCAGCGATGGCAGCGGTGTGAATAGTAACAACGACATCACATACGGTGGCGTCGATGAACAAGGCGAAATGGAGCCGAGTGTCAAGGAGAGTTTTTTCGACTTCCAGTGGGAATAACCCTCATTCCTGACACCTGACACCTATTTCAAACAAAATTTTTATTTTTTTCAGCCATTTCAAAACCCTCTGTCACGCTATTTGTGGCAGAGGGCTAATTATACTATTGTATCGCAGTTCTGTTTATCATATATCGTCTTTTTCTATTTTTACATTAATGTTTAATTTCCATCGGCTGTCTCTTTCTGAAGAATTATCTTCTGCCGATGTACTTAATGGCTTATAAACCATACGGGCTGATGAAGCGCGAAGCTGCTCATAAAGCTTATCCGCAGTTTCTTTATCTTCTATAACGTTTTCAAGGATATAACCAAGACGTTGCCAAGTTACAGTTTTAACGTAAGGTGTCAGGACCTGGAACTGGCTGTCGATGTCAATCTGTTCTGTTAGTTCTTCAAGTATGGTAGCTACTCGCGACAATCCTCCTACATGCTGCTGGTAATGTACAAGGTCAGCTGCCGTCAAAAGAGAATTTGAAATATGGATTGTCCCGGTTTCCGTATTCTTTATGATAAGCGAGTCTTTAGGCCATGCATCCCGATAAAACCAATCGGTGGTTACATTTCGAGTTGTTACCAACTGACGTCTTGGGTATGTTGTCATTACAGAAAACTGCTGTGGTCGCTGATGAGCCACACCAAGTAATTCAGCAGCACTGAGCATACATACATAGTATGGTTTGCCAAGATAATCCATCAGCTGATCAATATAATAGGTTGCAGGTACGGAACCACGAAGAACGTAGTGAACAGGAATGATTACATAAAAACCGCGATACACATTAGCTATAGTCTTATTTGAACATAACCTGTTGAGTTCATTCTTCATTATCTGTTCAGAAGAGTACATTCCCGTGTCTTTCACATCCTCTATCGAGAATGTGGGATAGCCATGAATTGCCCTGTCCCTTATCCATCTTTGAAGAGTCATATCAAAACTTTTTGTTGCAAAAGTAATAAAATTCTTATTACCTGATGCATATTTTGCGAGAAAATTTCATCTTCATGGCGTTTTTTATTGAAAAGAGGGAATATTATTCCTCAACATAACATGTTGCCGTTCAAGATGAGAGGACTTTAGTGACTCAGCCAACGACGAAGGGGCTGGTCGTAGTACTTCAGAAGCAACCAGGCGAGGATAGGACAACCTATCGTGATGCTCAAAGCAAAGGGCCACTCGGTGAGCACAAGGTGTGGGTCATAGACATTGCCATCAAAGCCTAAGCGACCGAAGAGTAGGCACATGAAAGGATAGTGGATGGCATAGAGGGGGTAGGAGAGGTCGCCCAGATGGCGGCTCAGCGTCAACGTGGATTCATTGGCACTGCTGTCCGAAGCGGCTATCCACACGATGGCGGGGAAGAGTAGGGCGGTGCAGAGAAAATCATAGAGTCCGTTGGCCCAAGGAGCGTCACTGATGTCAACGGTGGGCATGAGACCGACCGCGAGAATCAAGAGACTGCACCACCAGAAGGCATGGCGCACCTTGATGGGCTTGAATGTACGCGCCATCAACATTCCGACCGTATAGGGGAACAGCATCCTGACGAAGCCGAACCACCATCCACCGTCGGCTGCCGACCATCCTACACCTAAGTAGCCACAGTAGAGGCAGGTGTAGAGCACGCAGGCTCCGGAGGCAGCTGCAATCATGGCGAGCCAACGGTTGCTCAGGCGGCGCAACAACAGGGCATAGCAGATGTTGCCGAGATACTCGTAGAACAGCGACCAAAAGGGTCCGTTCAGCGGAAAATATTCGCCAAAGCCGCGTACTTCGATGGAACTACCGGGGAGAGCTGGCAGCAGAAACATACCACAGAGGATGGACAGCAGCGTCCATCCCATAGTGACCACTGTGCCGTCCCACATCGCACGACCTTGTATCAGGAAGACAACACCGCCAATCAGTCCACCCATCAGAACCATGGGATGCAGACGGATGAGACGGCGACGGAAAAAACGACCTATGGTAAGGCCCTTTTGCCAACGGTCATCGTAGGCATAGCCTATGACGAAGCCTGAGAGCACAAAAAACATATCCACGGCGAGATAGCCGTGAGGGATGATGTTTGACGAGCACGCATCAAACACATGGAATACGAGCACCATCAGCGCAGCTACACCGCGCAGGCCGTCGAGGATGATATAATGATCCTTCGTCGCCAAGTTGACGCTTTGACTGTTCTCTTCCTTCATATTACTCATTTACGCTGTGGGGCAACAATATATTATGATAAAGGAAGAGGAGATCACTCTCCTCTTCACGTATGCTATTGCAGGCCATCAAAGCAACGACGGCCAACAAGATAAGATTCCTTCATCCCTATCCATTCTGAAGCCAATGGTCAGCTTCCTCATAGAGCTGTGTGATGTACTCGGGTCGTGACTGTCCGGGCAACGACTCGAGGATGGTGGTGCAGTCGATGATGTACCACTCTCCGTTGATGCGGAGAAGTTTGTAGATATATTGCGAGTCGGCGGTCTGGTTGAAAGTGACGCCACCGATTTCGACCTTGCAGGGGAAGGTTGTGTCCATGATGGCTACAGCGCGGTTGCCGTGTGGCCAGCACATGGTGGAATGGATGTGGTAGGGGATATGATCGGTGCGTGCTGCAAGAGCTGCCGCGAAATCCTTAGCGGATCCTTCGAACCACGATGCCTTGATGTGTGCGTCGGTGTCGTAGCAGGTGAGCATTTCGTCCCACAGCTGGTTGTCGCGTGCGAATCGTTCGAAGGTGAGTAACCGTCTCACAGCCTCTTTCTCACGTCGAGCTTCGAGGGCGGTGTGAACGGGTCTTTTGAGGATGAGGTTAGTGTTCATAAGTGTTGAATGATTATACTATCTTGCTAAATCAGATGCAAAGATAGTGTTTTCTGTGATTGGTTGTTCTATTTTGGCAAAAGATTTACTTTTTTTAAGAAAAAAAGGAGCCCCTATAAGCTTTTTGTGCTTAACAGGGGCTCTAAGTGTTGTTGTTTCGCGCGCGAACCTATTCTTATATGCGTGCGCGTGAGTGTCGATTAGTAGAAGAGGTAGCGGTTGTCCTTGACGTTGCCCTTCTCCATGAGTTCCTGCGTGTAGCGTGTGGAAGCTCGAACGGCCTGGTTGACAATCTGCACCTTGATGTTCTGCTTCGTTACATCGTCCATCTCGGCACTGTTGTTCTCCTCGCCCGTGACTTGGAAAGCGAAGATACCGGCGTTGCCCTTGACACCCTTGACGAACTGCCCCTTGGCTGCCTTGGATACGGCACCGCTGAGTGCGGGTTCACTGCTACCTACTGACTGCAGGAAGACGGGAGCATTGAAGGTGACATGGTGGATGGTATCGACGGGCAGGATGCCTTGGAGCTTGGTGACAGCTGCAAAGTCGTTGCAAGCGTCCATCTTCTCGAGAAGCATAGTGGCCTTCTTGTCGCGCTCGATCTCATCCTTGAGGAAATCGCGTACGCTTTCGAGGGAGCGGAAGCGCTCATCGTTCTTGCTGGTGAGCATGACGATGAGGAGGTGGTCGTTGTTACCACAGGTGTAGATCTCAGAGATCTCACCAACCTTGGTATCTTCGTTGAATGTCCAACGGAAAGCGTCGCGTGTGGAGGAGAGACCAGCAATATTGTGCTCAGTGCTGAACAGGTTCTTGCGCTCCTGTACCATATAACCACTCTTCATGGCGTTGGCCTCGATTTCCTCGATGGTCTTGTAAGTGGCTACGAACTGTGAGAAGTCGTTGTAGGTCTTGTTGAATGTGTCGTTGGAGAAATCGTTGGGGCGCTTAACAACAGCGACGGTGTATTTGTCAACAAAGTTCTTACGTTCGATGACGCGAAGGATGGCGATACCATTGCCCAGCTTGACTTGCTGAGTGGTGCCAGCTGCCTGAGCGCAGAGTGCGGTGATGAACTTCTGGTTGTTCTCATCGAGGACGGCACCTTCATATTGAGCAGAGGTGATCCATGTCTCCTCGCCAGTCTGATTGTACTTACGAGCGATGCTGTCGAAGGGAACTCCAGCGTTGAGAGCAGTCATGATGCTGTCGGCGGTCTTCTTGTTGGCAGCCTCATCGCCAACGAACACGCCGATCTGACGGAACTGAACGGAGTCGGGCATGGAAGCCTTGGACAGAACGCGGATGATGTTCTGCGTATTGTCAGCAACGTTGAGGTAGGGACCTTTCTGTGTGCCAACAGCGATGGAGTCGAGCTCCTTGGCGATGTCATTGGGAAGTGCAGAGGGGCGAACAGGTAAAGCGTTAAAGCTTACGGTGCTGCCGCTCTTGCGGATGATGTTAGCATAATCGGCATCCTCGGCCTGCATCTGCTGAGCCACTTCTTCCAGCTCTGCGGTGATCTCGTCGCGGTCGGCCTTGCTGGCGGTGATGGCAACGTCGATGAACTTGATGTCGCGCATGGGATCAGAAATGCGGAAAAGTTCCTTCATCTCATTGTACTTGGTCTTGAATTCATTCTCCTCGACTTTCACCTCATCCTTGATGCTGGAGTAGGGGAGAGTGGCGAGGACAACGTCCTTCTCATTGCTTGAACCCTTGTAGAGGTTAAGTATGTTGACGGGATTGGGGATAAAGGTCTTTGCGAGCAACTTCTGGTACTTGCTGGCAAGCGTCTGCTGACGGATGTTCTTCTCGACGAATGTCCAGAAGTTGTAGAGCTGCTTGTAGTATGCAAGTGCCTCGCCGTTCTGTCCGGGCTGATCCTTGAGGGCCTTGTACTGTGTGAGGAACTGGTTGAGCTGCTCCACGTCGAAAGCGCCAGTCTGCTGGTTGCGGAAGGGAGTCTGAGCGAGCATGGGGTTCTGGCCGTTCTTGATGATTTCCTGCATCTCAGCGTCTGTGACGGTGAGTCCGAGGATTTCAGCCTCGTGCTCGATGAGCTGGTTCTGTACGAAGGTGTTCCACACTTGATCGCGCACTTGCTGCATCTGCTCTTCGGTGAGGTTCTCGCTACCAGAGCTGAACTTGATAACATCAACGTATTCCTCGACGAGCTGGTTGTACTCCTGAATGTTGATGGATTTACCGAAAACTTCGCCGATGCGCTGGTGGCTTTCGGCACGTGTGGAGGAGAGTGAACGAACACCTTCCTCAGCGATGAAAGCGAAGAGTGCGAGACCCACGAAAAGGATCAGCAGAGCACCCCTGTTTCGAATCTTTTGTAATGTTGCCATTTGTTGTTTTTGTTATTATTTGTATGAATATTGTTCAAAAAAGCGCACGAAGGTACGGAAAAATCTTCAATTGACCACGCGTTTACGCTGAAAAATGCGTTTTCGGGGTTAAAGATTGATATAAACGAGCTCATTTTTCTAAAATACGCAGCTTAACGAGCTCAATTTTGGTGCTTGTGTTCTTGATAATCTTGAATTCGAAGTTGTCGAAGGTGATGACCTCGTTGAGCTTCGGGAAACGTTGTACTCGCTGTAGGATGAGACCGCCCACGGTGTGGTAGTCATCGCTCTCTGGCAGCTCAATGTCAAGGAGCTCGTTGGCCTTGCTCACTTCAAGACGGGCAGATATCTCGAACTCGCCTGATGGCAGTCGGCGTGCAGTGTAGGATTGCTGGTCATGTTCGTCCTCGATGTCACCGAAGATTTCCTCCACGAGATCTTCGAGTGTGCAAATACCGCTGGTTCCGCCGAATTCATCGACAACGACAGCGAGCGACACTTTCTTCTGCATGAGCGTCTGCATGAGTTTCTGCGCGTTCATGCTTTCAGGCACAATAGGCACTTCACGGATATGGTCTTTCCAGTTGTCGGAGGGCTTCAGGCGGAACATCTCCGAGGAATGGATGAAGCCAATGATGTCGTCGATATCCTCCTTGAAAACGATGATCTTTGAGCAACCACTCTCGACAAAACGCGCCTTGAGCTGCTCGAGTGTCTCATCGAGTCCCACGGCGACAATCTCCGTGCGTGGTACGATGCAGTCACGAACTTTACAGTTGCTGAAATCTAGAGCGTTCTGGAAGATTTTAACCTCGTCGGTGATCTCCTGCTCGTTGTCGCTTTGGTCGATGGTTGATTGGATGAGGTAGTCGAGATCCACTTTGGTGAACGCCTGCTCGGTATCGACGGTTGTTATCTTGAGTCCGAAGATGCGAAGGATGAGCTTTGCGAGGCTGCTCGTGAACTTGGAGATGGGGAAAAGGATAATATAAAAAAGGTACGCGAGAGGCGCAAAGAAGATGAGCGCTCGGTTGGGGTTGAGCTTGAAGAGCGTCTTGGGTAGGAACTCGCCCGTGAAGAGGACGATGATGGTGGAGACAACTGTCTGAATGAACAGCGCCAGCCACTCATTGGTAATCCCTAAGGGTTGAATGAGTGTGGGCTCAAGGAGCTTAGCGATAAGTATGCCGTAGATGACGATGGCGATATTGTTGCCTACGAGAAGCGTAGAGATGAAACTGTTGGGGTGATCAAAGAAAGTCGATGCCAGACGCGAGCTGAAGCCGCTCTGCGAACGATCCATCTCGAAGCGTAATTTATTGCTCGACACAAAGGCGATCTCCATGCCTGAGAAAAAGGCGGAGAAGGCGAGGGTGATGAGGATGTAAATGATAAGAGGTAGCACGGAAAAGTGGAGTATTGAAAGTAAAGAGCTGAAAGTTGGGTTATTGAGTGAAGATGGAATCTTGCTGGGGACGGGTGACCTGTGAAGAGGTGGTGGAGGTGCTGCGGCGGCTGTCGGCCTGTGAGGGACGCTGGGTCTCTTGGTAGTACACCTCGCCAGTCTCTGACACGGGAGGCGGAGCAGGGGCTGGAGTCTCCTGTTTGTCGTTGACGGGCATGTAGCCGGCAGAGTTGTTGACGCTGTACTTGGTCATATCCTCGTTGGAACGGAAATAATGACCTGTGAGCTGCTGTTCGGAGGAGGGCATGGTGATGCACATATACATGGTGTTCCACATCTCGTGTTGCTCCATGTCCCAGAAGAGTTCCTCGGTCTCAAAAAGATCACCTTGGCGGTTGAGGACAACAACACGTCCGCGCAGTTCCCAAATGCGATTGCCGTGACAGTAGGCCGTGTCGGACTGTACGTAGAACTGCACATGGAAAGTGGAGTCGAACTTCTCGAGGAAGAGTCCCTTAAGGAACGTCCATTTCTGCGGGTCGGAGTTGTAGATGTTCCATTCCTCGGCAACAATCTTGTAGCTGATGATGCCAGAATCGGAGATGAGATTAGACACACCTTTCGCACTCATGGTGGGTAGCGAGTCGCTCTCATGGACGGCGGGCGCAATGTGTTCGTGTTTCTCGCTGCACGACAAGATAACTGCCACGGCGCAGAGGACGGGCAGGACTATGCGTGACATGAGAGGAAGGGAGGTCTTCACTTGAACTTCCATTTCATGAACCAGCGCTCATTGAATGTCAGTCCGACATGTACGCTGAGAATGTTCTCGTCGATGAGACCGGCTGCTCTGGCATCACGACGCGACCAGCCTACGCCGACATTAACGTAGGAGCGGTTGTTGTAACGGTTGGCAATGGGCAGGCCCAAACCCGCAGTAAGTCCATACTCACAGGGACCGGCGAGCATCTGACCCTCCATTGGGATTTTCATGAAGGGCGTGGAGAAGTAAGCGCCAACGCGGTAATAGACATTACGGAGGTACTGTGAAGCATAACGCTCTGGTATGAACTCTGCACCAACCTTGGCACACCAGCGGTCGGAGTAGTCACCAGTCTGTGGGGTATAGGAGTAGTCGCTGGCAGTGAAATGCGGGGTCTTGCTCTTGCTCCATTGTTCCATGATGACATCGGCAGCGATGGTTAGCTTATTCGTGCGCGACCAGGCGACACCTACACTATAGGTCATAGGAATGCTATAGCCTTTCAAGGTCGAACCCTTGATGGAGTCGCCGCTGGCGGCTGTTCGCAAGATGGTGGATTCGCCGCCCAGGTCGTGACCGATGCCCACGGTGGCACCAAGGGTGAGGAAGTCATTCTCGTTGAGACGAATCTGCCCTTGCAGAGCTACATCGCCCTTCCAACTCAAGACACTGGTGTAGTAGTAAGTGCGTAAACTGCTGAAAGAGGTGGTGTTGGTGGTACCGTTCTCCTCGAAGGATTGTGTGAGCTGATGGTAGAGACTACCCCACAGAATGCCGACATTAGCACCAATGGAAAAGCCCTTGAAAGGTTGCCAGCCAGCTCCAATGTAAGCCTGATGGAGTCCGCCGCTACCCGCATAAGAGAAGGTGTTGGAGATGACCATATTCGTCAGTGGATCCACGCCGACATCTCGCGACTGTTGGAAACTGTAGCCAATCTTGGTGTAAGGTTGGAAGCCAAAACTCATACCGAGGTTACGCGCCACGCGGAAAGCCGCGTTGACCTGATTGAAACTGGTGTTGTTGGCCGCTACGTGAGAGCTGCCCTGAGTGTAGCGTGTGCGTTGCAGCCCCATGCCCACATCGAAGAGGAATGTCAACGAGTCCATGGCGGAGTAGCTTGCGGGGTTCTGCATATTGACACGTGAACCGCTACGGAGTGCCTGAGCCACACCGGCCATGGAGCGGTTGTAGCTTTGCGACTGATCGCAGAGCAGTCCGAGGCCGAAGCGCGAATAGGTTGAATTGGTGCCGTTGGCTTGTGCAGATGCCGTGAGTGGACTGAGCAGGAGAGCCACGGCAGGAAGAATGTATTTCAGTTTCATTGTTACTATGTTTAGGGCTTCATGAGATGGTTGAGCACACCATTGAGCCCCCTTGGAACGAGGAATTGGTCTGCAAAGATGCCACTTTTTATCGTGTCTTCAAAATTTATCTCGTCGCCTCCCGTTAAAAAAACCAAAAGTTCAGGATATTTAGCTTTATAATGGGCGATATAACCCTCTATTTCGTGTTTCAACCCTTGAATGACACCAGCACGGATGGCCGTTTCGGTGTCATAGCCGAGCTCGGGAAGTGCTCCCTCGGCTTCCACGTGAGGCAGTCGCGGGAAGTAGTCGTCGATAGCCTGCAGACGGGCGTGAAGACCGGGCGTAATGTTTCCTCCGACGTACTCGCCATCGGCGGTGACGAAGTCAAAGGTGACACAGCTGCCGGCATCGATAACAAGCAACGGATGGCGGGGCTGAGTTGACCAAGCCCCCACTGCAGCAGCCAGTCGGTCGGCTCCCAGGGTCTCCGGTGTGCGGTAGGCATTACGGAGGGGGATGGGCGTCGTTGATGAGAAACGAACGACAGGGCAAGGGAGAGCGTTCAGCCACTGCTCGGCCTCAGATGGCAGGGTGACAACCGTCGAAACGATGGCCGCCGACAAGGGCTGAGGTGACACGGGGATGAAATCAAGCAGGTGGTCAGCCCGTTTGCCGTGGCTGACCATCGTATCACCTTCGAAGTAGTAATACTTGCTGAAGGTGTTGCCCATATCTATGACGAGGTTCATTTTGCGGCTGCAAAGATAGTGTTTATTTACGATTTACGATTTACGATTTTGATTATTCTTTGCATCAAACCTCTTTTTTTACCAATTTTAAGTCTCAAATATGCAGAAAAACACAAAATGTAAGGCTTAAATCGCAAATATTATGTACCTTTGCAGCCGTTTATGAGAAGACAAATGACCAAACTCATCCTTGCGGTGCTCGTTCCGTGGTTCGTCACGACGGCGTTGGCGCAAGTGCCTATGCGTGGCTTCCAGATTGTGGATTCCACCATCACGGTGAGCCTGTTGACGTGTTCGCCCGGTCAGGAAGTCTATGAACTCTATGGCCACACGGCACTGCGCGTGCAATGGAAGGAGGCTGCCGGTGACACGATTGCTCCTCGCGAGACGGTCTATAACTATGGTGTCTTCGATTTCAACCAGCCTCATTTCACCTGGCATTTTACGCTGGGTGAATGTGATTATATCGTGGCAGAAGCCCCTTTGGAATATTTTCTGTACGAATATGCCTACCGAGGCTCGTCGGTGACGGAACAGGTGCTGGACCTACAGCCCAGCGAGGCACGCCGTCTGCTGCAGATGCAGGACAGCCTCGTGCGTCCCGAGAACCGCATTTACCGCTATGACATCTTTCGCAATAACTGCACGACGAAAGCCCGTGATATCATTGAGGCTTGCATCAATGGTGAAGTCATCTATCCCATTCGTCCTCGCCGCAACACCTATCGCACGATCCTCAAACAGTTCACGAAGGGTCATGAGTGGGCACGTGAAGGTTCAGACATTCTGCTGGGTGCAGCTGCCGACACACTCCTGACTGAGCGTGGCGAACAGTTTGCGCCCATCTATCTCATGCAATATTTTGACAGTGCTTTCGTTGATCGCGGACGCACAGCCTATTCGCCACTGGTGAAGGAGCGACGCGAACTGCTGCCCATCAACGCCGAACGTCAGCTGCTGTCAGCTGCTGAACAGACCGACTTCCCTTTGTCGCCTCGCACGCTGTGGTGGCTCATGCTCGGACTGGGGCTGCTCATCGGCATCGTAGAGATTGTGCGCCGACGTGTCTGCTGGCCGGTGGATGCCGTGCTGATGACGGCCCAGGGTTTGGCGGGCTGTTTGGTGCTTTTCATGACGTTGTGTTCCCAACATCCTACAGTCGCGACAAATTGGCAGGTGTGGGTGTTGAATCCGCTCCCCTTGTTTTTTGTCTATGCGGTTGTCAAGGCTGATCGTCGCCGCAAACGCTCTATCTATCATATCCCATTCGCTGTTTGGTATGTGACATTTATCGCGTTATATGTCTTCTTGCCACAAGACTTCAGCGCCTTGATACTGCCTTTGGCACTCCTTTTGCTAAGTCGTGCTCTGGTACACCTTATTATATATAGGCGCCTTTGAGCCTGAAACTTGAAACCTGCAACATTTATTTGATACACCAATCGCACACCATCCTTCCATAACCAAGAACCGTCTGTTGACGTCCGTCATTGCCCTGATGGCATTGATGGGCGTAGATGCTCAGAACAACCCCGAGCTACCACGCTTGGTGGTGAATATCCTTGTGGATCAGCTTCGTACAGATTACATGGAGGCATTTGCTCCACTCTATGATGAAGATGGATTGAAGCGTCTAATGGCAGAAGCCCGCTACTACAGCGATGTCCAGCAACCCTTCTATCGAGTGGATCGAGCCAGTGCGGCAGCCACGCTCATCACAGGTGCTCCACCATCGGCTCATGGCATACCAGGTCTATCGTGGCTTTCGCGCGAGACGTTGCAACCCATCTTCTGCGTCGATGATGCACGCTATAATGGTCTGCAGACAACAGAACGCACGTCTCCACAGCGACTACAGACCACGACACTGACAGATGAGCTGGAGCTGGCGACTGGCAAGAAAGCCATCGTCTATAGCGTTGCACCAGAGCGAGAGGTAGCTGTGCTGATGGCTGGTCATCTGGCTGATGGAGCCTTTTGGTTGAGCGACCAGAGTGGCTCGTGGTGCAGTACCAACTACTATGGCGAGGTCTATCCCCATTGGGCTTCCACCTACGAGCGTCTCGACCCACTGCCGTCCCGCATCCGTAAGATGGTCTATGAATCGGTCTATGAGGGTGCATTGCAGGATTTCCATTATTTCCAAAGCCTCAATGACGCTGAGCAAAAGGACTTTAAGCATAAGTTCGAAGGCGATCGTCGCTATCGACTGCTGAAGAACTCCGTGTTGGTCAATGATGAGGTTGTCAGTTTCGTAGAGTATTGCCTTCGTGGTTCTTATCTCGGCAGAGACCGTGTGCCTGACATCTTGAATGTGGGGCTTTATGTTGGTAATTTCGACCATAAGTCCGTCACTGAAGCCCCATCCGAGCTTCAAGATGCATACGTGCGTCTGGATCGTTCCTTGGCTCGACTGATGAACGCCGTTGAGAAGGCTGTGGGCAAGGGGCATAGCCTGTTCATCGTCTCTTCGACGGGCTATACCGACAGCGACGGCAATGGATCGCGTCTGGAACAGCTTCCCACAGGAACCTTTGCTATGCAACGCGCTTCGATGCTCCTGAATATGTACCTTTCAGCCCTCTACGGTCAGGCTCAATACATCGAGGCAACCTACGACAACCAAATCTATTTCGACCATAAACTCATTGAACAACATCAGCTGCGACTGACTGAACTGCTCACGCGAAGCGAGGAGTTCCTGTCGCTCATGGCTGGCGTTCATCAGGTTTATACGTCGCAGAGCCTCATGCTCAGTAGCTGGGAACCCCGTATGGCACGCATCCGCGCTGGATGGAATGCTGCCTGTTCGGGTGATATCCTGATTGAAGTGAACCCAGGCTGGACACTTGTAGCAGAGAACAATACCGACTATACAAACCCCGATGAAGCTTATCTCAACTTCCCCCTCTTCTTCTTGGGCGCGGACATTGAGACCGAGCGCATCACAACACCCGTGATTACGACGGCTGTGGCACCCACCATCGCCCGTTATCTGCGCATCCGTGCTCCTAATGGAAGCCGTGAAGCACCGCTGGTGTTGAAATAGGAAATCGTAAAATCGTAAAATCGTAAAATTTATATATGAATTTCATTAAATTTATCAGTAATCTTTTCGGAACCAAGAGCGATCGCGATATGAAGTTGATTCAACCATTGGTGAACGAGGTGATCAAGCTCTATCCCGAAATCAACGCGCTGTCCAATGATGACCTTCGTGCGCGTACCGTTTTATTAAAAGAAAAGATCCAAGAAGCGGGCAAGCCCATTCGCTCACAGATTAACGAGCTGAAAGCCACAATTGAGCAGACTCCCATTGAGGAGCGCAAGCCCATCTTCGAGAAGATTGACAAGCTGGAGAAAGAACAGTTGGAAGTCTTCGAGAAAGTGTTGGACGAGATCCGTCCTGAGGCTTTCGCCATCGTCAAATCCACCGCAGAGCGTTTCACAAACAACGAGGATGTTGTGGTCACAGCCACCGATTTCGACCGCGAGCTTGCTGCGCGTCACGATTTTGTCGATATCGACGGCGACAAGGCTGTCTATCACAATCATTGGGTCGCAGGCGGCAATGAGACCGTGTGGAATATGATCCATTACGATGTGCAGCTCTTCGGCGGAACGGTGTTGCATCAAGGCAAAATTGCAGAGATGGCGACGGGTGAAGGTAAGACTCTCGTGGCTACGCTTCCCGTATTTCTCAACGCATTGACAGGCAACGGCGTGCACGTTGTCACCGTTAACGACTATCTCGCCAAGCGTGACTCAGAATGGATGGGGCCGCTGTACATGTTCCATGGTCTATCGGTAGATTGCATTGACAAGCACCAACCCAACAGCGAGGCACGTCGCAAGGCTTATCAGGCTGATATCACCTTCGGAACGAACAATGAGTTCGGTTTCGACTATCTGCGCGACAATATGGCCACTTCGCCCGAAGACCTTGTGCAGCGTTCGCACAACTATGCCATCGTTGATGAGGTGGACTCCGTGCTGATCGACGATGCCCGTACACCCCTTATCATCTCTGGTCCTGTGCCCAAGGGCGACGACCAGATGTTCGAGGAATACCAGCCGCTGGTCGAGAAACTCGTGGGCGTGCAGCGTCAGTTGGCCACACAATATCTGGCCGAGGCCAAGAAGCTGATAGCCGAAGGTCAGGCCGAAGAGGATAAAGAAAAGACTGCCGCTGGTTTCCTCTCGCTGTTCCGTTCTTACAAGGCACTGCCCAAGAACAAGCCGCTCATCAAGTATCTCTCCGAGCCAGGCATCAAAAGCGGAATGCTCTCCACCGAGGAGATTTACATGGAGAACAATAACAAGCGTATGCCGGAGGCTATCGAGCCGCTCTTCTTCGTCATTGACGAGAAGCTCAACAGTGCAGACCTCACAGACAAGGGTAATGCCTGGCTGGCTGGACAGGTCAACGACGACGACCTATTCATCCTGCCTGACATCGCTGCGCAACTCTCCGCACTTGAAACCGAAAAGAGTCTGAGCGATGAGGAGCGTGTGCAGAAAAAGGATCAGCTCTATACTGACTATGCCATCAAGAGCGAGCGCGTGCATACCATCCAGCAGTTGCTGAAGGCATACGCGATGTTCAACCTCAATGAGGAATACATCATCGTAGATGGTGAGATCAAGATCGTTGATGAGCAGACAGGACGTGTCATGGAAGGTCGCCGCTGGAGCGATGGCCTTCATCAGGCTGTCGAGGCCAAGGAACATGTCAAGGTGCAGGCCGCAACGCAGACCTTTGCCACTATCACGCTGCAGAACTACTTCCGCATGTATCACAAGCTTGCCGGCATGACGGGTACTGCCGTCACTGAGGCGGGTGAGTTCTGGGATATCTATAAACTGGATGTCGTAGAGATTCCAACCAACCGCCCTGTCATTCGAAATGACCAGAACGACCGAGTCTATAAGACACAGCGCGAGAAGTACAACGCCGTCATCGCTGAAGTGGTCAAGATGCGCGAGAGTGGACGTCCTACGCTGGTCGGTACGACTTCTGTGGAAATCTCCGAACTGCTCAGTAAGATGCTGTCCCTGCGCAAGATACCTCATCAGGTGCTGAATGCTAAACTCCATCAGAAGGAGGCAGATATCGTTGCCCTCGCTGGTCAGAGTACCAACGGATTAGGAGCCGTGACCATCGCCACGAATATGGCAGGTCGTGGTACGGATATCAAGTTGTCGCCCGAAGTGAAGGAAGCAGGCGGTCTGGCCATCATCGGCACAGAGCGTCACGAGAGCCGTCGCGTTGATCGCCAGCTGCGAGGACGTTCAGGCCGTCAGGGCGACCCAGGTAGCTCCGTTTTCTTCGTCTCATTAGAGGACAAGCTCATGCGTCTGTTCGCCTCCGAGCGTATTGCCAAGGTCATGGATCGCTTAGGCTTTGAGGATGGTGAAATGATTGAGCATCCCATGATTAACAGCTCCATTGAGCGTGCTCAGAAGAAGGTTGAGGAGAACCACTTCGGCGTTCGTAAGCGTCTGCTTGAATATGACGATGTGATGAATAAGCAACGTACCGTGGTCTATGAGAAGCGTCGTCATGCACTCATGGGTGAGCGCTTAGGCATGGACATCGCAGATATGCTTTACGACCGCACTTGTACCATCATCGAGAACTGTGCTACCATTGACCAGATGGAGCAGCAGTTTATCGAAATCTTTGCCATGGAGATTCCCTTCACAGCCGACGATCTGCTCAACATGAAACGTCCTGACCTCGAAGAGAAAGCTTATCAGGCCGTCCTCGCACGCTTCCAGCAGAAGACCAATCTCATAGCCTCTGAGGCATATAAGGTGTTCAAACCTATCTACGACGGTCCCAATGGTCAGGAGTGGAAAGATCGTCCTGTCATGGTGCCCATCCTCGACGGTCGTCGCGTTTATAACATCGGCGGTGTTTCCCTACAACAGACCTGCGACAGCGAAGGACGAGCCATCGTCACCGCTTTCGAGAAGGCCATCATGCTCCACGTCATTGACGAGGCTTGGAAGGAGAACCTTCGAGAGCTGGACGAGTTGAAACACAGCGTGCAGAACGCCTCCTATGAGCAGAAGGATCCTCTCCTCATCTTCAAACTCGAGAGTGTACAGCTCTTCGATAAGATGGTGAACAAGATTAACAACCAGACCATCAGCATCCTCATGCGTGGACAAGTGCCTGAACAACAGGTGCAAGCACCCGATGATGCTGCCCAGCGCCGTGCCGAATACGAGGCTCAGCGTCGTGCCCGCGCAGCAGCCGCTCAGCGTGCTCAATATACGGCCAGCCGCAGTGGCGGTGCTCCTGTAACGACACAGGCTCCCAACTACGGTCGTCCTGAATATGCCGGTGGTGCTCCTGCAGATCTCAATGACCCTGCTCAGCAGGCAGCAGCCGCACAGGACACTCGTGAGCGTCAGCCCCGCACGCCTTTCACAGCGGAGAAGGTGCCTGGCCGCAACGACCCATGCCCCTGCGGCAGCGGCAAGAAGTTCAAGAATTGCCACGGTCGCAACCTCTAATCTATAGCAATGTGCTCACCCAAATCAGGTGAGCACATTCCATTTTGCAACTTTTCACACAAAATATTCGTCTGTAGGGTAAAGATGTACTACCTTTGCACCCAAATATGATACAACTTAAAGGCATACACAAAACTTATTTTGGTGCGCAGCCGTTGCATGTGCTCAAAGGCATTGATCTCAACATCGCCGAGGGCGAGTTGGTGAGCATTATGGGTGCCTCGGGTTCGGGCAAGAGCACCTTATTAAATATATTGGGCATCCTTGATGACTACGATGAGGGCGAGTACTCTCTGGCTGGCACGCTCATCAAGAACCTTTCGGAAACGCGTGCTGCTGACTACCGCAACCGCATGATCGGCTTCATCTTCCAGTCGTTCAACCTCATCGGTTTCAAGACGGCTGTGGAAAACGTTGAGCTACCACTATTCTATCAAGGTGTGGGGCGCAGGAAACGTCATCAGCTGGCGATGGAGGAACTGGAGAAAATGGGGCTCACCGACTGGGCCTCGCACTATCCCAATGAGATGTCTGGCGGTCAGCGTCAGCGCGTAGCTATCGCCCGAGCCTTGGTCACCCGTCCCAAGATTATCCTTGCCGACGAACCCACGGGCGCACTGGACTCCAAGACGGGTGTTGAGGTGATGGAACTGCTGAAGAAGCTCAATCGCGAGGAACACATCACCATGATCATCGTGACCCACGACCCTGGTGTAGCCGCCCAGACAAACCGCATTATCAGAATCAAGGATGGCGTGATTGTAGAATGATCGAGCTTATCTCTGAAATATGGCAGACAACGAAGCGTAACAAGCTTCGCACATCGCTCACGGGGTTTGCCGTGGCGTGGGGCATCTTTATGCTCATTGTGCTGCTTGGGGCTGGCAACGGGCTGCTTAATGCTTCCAATCAGAACAACGACCGCTACGTGGATAACTCCATGATGATATTCGGTGGTCAGACCTCGAAGGCATACGACGGCTTGAAAGAAGGTCGCGAGGTGAATCTTGATGACAATGACTTGAAGGTCACTCAATCTCGTTTTTCTCAGAACATCGACAAGGCGGGTGCTATCATCAACGAGGGTGGCGCGTCTATAGCATACGGCGAGAACTACGTCAGCAGCAGCCTACGTGGCGTTTATCCCATGTTTGCCGAAGTCAACAAGACGAAAATTGCTGCTGGACGTTTCATCAACGATATAGATATCCGCGACCAACGCAAGGTGATCGTTATCCCCGAGAATCAAGCAAGTGAGCTCATTCCCAACAACCCGCGTTCGCTGTTGGGCAAAGTCGTGAAGGTAGGGGATATGGCTTTCACCGTTATAGGTATTGAGCAAGAGGACAAGAGCCGTATGAGCTCAGATGTCTCTGTGCCGTTCACCACTCTGAAGACCATTTACAACAAAGGCAATCACGTTGGGCGCATCGTCTTCTCGTTCCACGGATTGGAGAGTGAAGCCGAAAACGAAGCCTTTGAGAAACGCTATCGTGCCACCATCAACCATCAGCATCGTGCAGCTCCTGACGATGAGGAATCTATTTGGATTTGGAACCGTTTCACGCAAGCCTTACAGATGGCTAAAGGTACCAACATCATCCAGACAGCACTGTGGATTATCGGTTTGTTCACGTTACTGAGCGGCATCGTGGGCGTTTCGAATATCATGTTGATTACGGTTCGTGAGCGCACGCGTGAGTTTGGCATTCGTAAGGCCATTGGTGCTTCGCCTGCCAGCATCCTGCGCATCATCATCACCGAGAGCATCATCATCACAGGGTTCTTTGGCTATATCGGAATGGTTCTCGGCATCCTTGCCAACCTCTATATGGATGCCACACTCGGCTCCAAACCCATCGAGACGGGTCTGTTCACCACCACGGTCTTCGTTGATCCCACCGTAGGTCTCGGCACCTGCATTGCCGTCACCATTGTCCTCATCATCGCTGGCACCATCGCAGGTCTCATGCCTGCACTGAAAGCGGCGAGAATACGTCCCATTGTAGCACTCATGGCAGAATGATAGACATAGATTCTTTCCACGAACTGTTGCAAACCCTCCTTCGCAACAAGACACGCTCTTTCCTCACGGGATTTGGCGTGTTCTGGGGCGTCTTCATGCTCATCGGTCTGATTGGCGGCGGAGACGGCATGAAGGAGATGTTGAACAGCAACTTCGACGGCTTCGCCACCAACTCTGCCATCGTCTTCGGGCAACCTACGACGAAGCCCTACCATGGTTTCCGGAAGGGACGTATGTGGTCGCTCACGACAGGCGACATCGAGCGCCTTCGCCAACAAGTGCCACAGCTCGATGTAATTTCTCCGATGGCCTCGAAATGGGGCGTGCAGGCTGTCAATGGCGAACACAAGTTCAATTGTAGCATCAAGGGACAGCTACCTGATTATGCGAAGGTCGAAGCCCCCAAACTCTTCTATGGACGTTACATCAATGAAATGGATATTGCCCAACAGCGCAAAGTCTGTGTCATCGGTAAGAAGGTCTATAAGACGCTCTTCCCTGGTGGTGAAGACCCCTGCGGCAAGCTTGTCCGCCTCGATTCTGCCTACTATGCTGTCATTGGCGTCGATTACGCAGGCGGCAACATGAACGTCAACGGCTCGGCTGAAGAGAGCGTAGTGGTTCCTTTGTCATTGATGCAGCGTGCGTTCAATATGGGCGACCACATCGAACTCATTGCGTTGACAGGACGGCCTGGCATCGCCATGAGCGACATCTCACCTCGCATACGCGAAGTCGTGGCCCGTGCTCACGACATTGACCCCACCGATGAGAAGGCCGTCACGGTTTTCAACACCGAGGTGCTTTTCGGACTCTTGGACAACCTCTTTCATGGTGTCGATTTGCTGATTTGGCTCGTGGGTATCGGCACGCTGTTGGCTGGAGCGATCGGCGTGTCTAACATCATGATGGTGACGGTTAAGGAACGCACCACTGAGATTGGCATTCGTCGTGCTATAGGCGCTACACCGCGAAACATCCTCACACAGATCATCTCCGAAAGCATCCTGCTCACCTCTGTCGCCGGTATGAGCGGCATCCTTTTTGCCGTGCTCATCTTGCAAATGATGGAGCTGGGATTTACAGAGGATGGCATTGTGACAACCCATTTCCAAGTCGGTTTCTGGACAGCTATCGGTGCTGCAGCTCTCCTTACTGCCCTCGGGGTGCTCGCAGGTCTTGCACCCGCAGCACGTGCCATGAGTATCAAACCCGTCGATGCGATGAGGGATGAATAGATTTAATGGATAAATGTATAATTGACAATTGATAATTGAAGATGAAAAAGGTTTTTAGTGTGATTGCAGCAGTGCTCGTAGCACTCATCTTTATTGGAACTTTCGTGTTCCTGTTCATCAATTCGCGTCCCAAGCCTCAGCACTACGAGACGCTGACACCTGCCATCATGGACATCATCAAGACCACCATCGTTACAGGTAAGATAGAGCCACGCGACGAAGTGGCAGTGAAACCGCAGATCTCCGGCATCATCACCGAGCTCTACAAACAGGCGGGTCAGTATGTGCAGGCTGGCGAGATCATCGCCAAGCTCAAGGTCATCCCTGACATGAATCAGCTGGCATCGGCTGAGAGTCGCGTGCGTCTATCGCGTCTCAACTGCGAGCAAGCCAAGACCGACTACGAACGCCAAAAGACGCTCTTCGACAAAGGACTTATCTCAGCTAACGATTACGAGAAGGTACGTCAAACCTACAACCAGGCTCGCGAGGAGGTGAAGGTGGCGCAAGAACAGTTGGAACTGACGCGTGACGGTGTCTCTGCCTCCAACGCATCATCCTCTAACACACTCGTGCGTTCCACTATCAGCGGAATCATCCTCGACATTCCTGTCAAGGTCGGTAATTCGGTCATTCTCAGTAATACTTTCAACGATGGTACAACCATTGCTTCAGTCGCTGACATGAGTGATTTGATTTTCCGAGGCAATATTGACGAGACTGATGTGGGTCGCCTCACGACAGGTATGCCGATGCAAATTACCATCGGTGCTATGCAGGACGTTCGTTTCTCCGCTGCCCTTGAATACATCAGTCCCAAGGCTACTGCTACGACAGGCGGAGCCAATCAGTTTGAGATCAAAGCTGCAGTGCGTCTGCCCGAGGAAGTTTCGGCTGATGCCATCCGCAGCGGCTACAGTGCCACCGCACAAATTGTCCTCGACCAAGCCAATCAGGTTCTTACCATTCCCGAGGCAGCCATTGAGTTCTCTGGCGACAGCACCTTTGTCTATGTCGAGACACACGAGAGCAAACGTCCCTACGAGCGTCGCGCCGTTACCACAGGTCTCTCCGACGGCATCAACATTGAAGTGCAATCTGGTCTGAAGGCAGACGAGACGGTTCGCGGAACCATCATCGTGAAGGAAGATACAAAGTAATCTCCTCATATCATCGATGGAAGAAAAGCAGTGGTCAAATCATCTAATGCCTACAAAACGTTAATCGAAAAATTACAACAGACATGATAAACTCACTTCGCGAAATCCTGCACCATTACTTTAATCTCCGGACTGACAAAACATTGGAGGCTGAAACCATTGCCCGCATCAAGGCTGATGCCTCCTTCCGTGGTGCCAACCTCTGGGTGCTCATCTTCGCCATTTTCGTCGCTTCGTTAGGCTTGAATGTCAACTCCACGGCAGTCATCATTGGCGCGATGCTTATCTCTCCGCTCATGGGACCTATTGTCGGTATGGGATTGGCCGTGGGTATTAACGATTTGGAGCTGTTGAAGTCATCAATCAAAAACTTTGCCGTGGCCACACTCGTCAGCGTACTCACTGCCACTGTTTATTTTCTGCTTTCGCCCTTCAAGGAGTTACAAAGCGAGCTGTTGGCACGCACAGCCCCAACGCTATACGATGTGATGATCGCTTTCTTCGGCGGTGCGGCAGGCATTGTTGGCATTGCATCAGGTGGCAAAGGCAATGTCATTCCAGGCGTTGCCATCGCTACGGCATTGATGCCGCCGCTATGTACGGCAGGCTATGGCATCGCCACGGGTCAGTGGATGTTCTTCCTCGGTGCTTTCTATCTCTTCTTCATCAACACCGTGTTCATCGCGACCGCTACTGTTCTCGGCGTTCGCTTCATGCGTTTCAGCTTTTATCAGGAAGTATCAGTGGAGAAAACTCGTAAAGCCCGACATGTACTTCTCATGGTGGTCGTGTTGACGATGGTGCCCGCTGGAATCCTCACCTTTGACCTTGTGCGTAAGAGCCTGTTTAATCAGAGCGTTGCTCGTTTCGTGGAAGCCGAACTGGCTTGGAGCGGAACGCAGATTATCTCGCAACAGGTGGATCGCGATCAGAAGGTGCTGCGGGTAGCTGTCATCGGACGTGAGGTCGAGGATGCCCAGATAGACGCAGCCGAGCAACGCCTCCAGGACTACAGCCTCGCCGACTATCACCTCAGTGTCATTCAAGGAACACAATCCGACAGCCTCATGGAACTGGTGGGGCAGTTGGAGTCATCTAAAACAGGCTACATGGAGACCGCATTGCAGCAGAGCCTGCAGATCCGCGAATTGGAAACTTCACTGAACGGCTACGAACGCTACGAGCAGCTCTCAGCTGCGATTCGCCCCGAACTTCTCGTGCTCTATCCGCAAATCCAATCCTTCTCTCTCGCCCGCACGATCGAGCAGCGTACTGACACGGTTCTTTCCACTCCCGTCACTATCGCCCTTGTCAATCTACACCACAATCATCGCATCACCCCCGATGAGACTCTCCAGTTGGCGGCATGGCTGCGCGCCCGCACAGAAGCCGACAGCCTCCGCGTCGTGGTGGCTAACCACTGAGCGGTTGCATACCTCTCTGTCAAATAGAAGACAATTTAGTCCATAAAGTGTCATTACGTTTAAGACTCAAGCCTCATGAAGCGTGTATCATTCATCCTTGTTTACTATACCTTATTTCATATCAGTTCCGCAGCTCAAGTGCTGATGCGCGATGTCTTTGCTGCTATGCCTGATTCGGTGATGCCCTTGGTGTCAAAGAACAACAGGCTGGACTGCATCGATTTCATTGAGAATAATATGGAGGCAAAGGTGCGCAATCAGTTGGACGAATATGTCACGCTGGAGGCTCTAACTGTTGACTATGCCCGCTTTCGTACAAGTGCCCTCGCTGTGATGGAGCTGAAGTTGCTGCCCACAACGGATTCGACATCTGTGCTGTGTGTTGTAACAACAGTGCAGATGGGGGAGGAAGGTACGGCACAACGCATGGAGGACAGCATGATCCGTTTCCTCGATTCCGATTGGTCGCCCTTGTCTCCAGATTCGCTTAGGGCTTTTGATGAAAACACATACGCGAATATCACATTTTACATAGGCGAAAAGAGCGAAACGCCTACGGGTGATTTCGAGCAGGCTCTGCGATCGCTCAAGGACTTCCATCCCCTGAAAATGGCTCTTTCGGCTGACGAGGCTTCGCTTACTTTAACCTTACAAACAGCACAGCTGTCGAAGGAGGAGCGCGAGGCTGTGAATGACTATCTGTTTCCGCTAAAGCTGACGTGGAATGGCCGTCGTTTTGTCACCTCGTCCCATTAACCATAGACCGTCGGCGACGAAGCGGAACATCGGATCTGTTTGCCTGTTGATGATGACGGTTCTGCCAACGGCTGCTCTGGTGGAAAAGAGATTCTCATAAATACAAAGAAGGCGGGTCGCATATGACCCGCCTTCATCTTGATGAGGGATATGAAATGGATTACTTGATTCCCACTGTGACGGTGACTTTCTTGCCGTCTGTAGCACCGAAGAGCTTGAGCTGTGATGTAGAGCCTTGGGGCTTGAGGGCAACTGTCGCGGTGCCGTCAATGAAACTGTAGCCCATATCGCCAAACTCCCAGTCGTACTCGAGCTGACCCTCTTTCTCATTCAGCCATCGCCAGTGGGCACGATCAGTCTTTTCGTTCTTGTAGAGGAGCGAGAAGGTACCATTATCGGAGAACAGGATCTTTTCGATGACCTGATTAGGTTCCAAATGGTCCTTGACGTCAGCATATCCTTTGATGTATTCGAGGATAGAGTTGAGGTCGCAGCCAGGTTCCTGATAAAATGCAGGTACTCCTTCGATCTGAACGCGAGTGGAGACGATATCCCAGGCGCGGCAGAGGTTGAGGTTATCCTGACTCTCGTTGTTCTTGGGAGGGGTCACAGTGGCGGTCACTGTCACAGAGGTCTGGCCAGCACCTTCGGCACTTGACACAATGGTCATATTCACTTCAACCGAACCGTCTGTCTCTACGTGGATGTTGACGGAACCAAAGCCGGCCAGTTCATAGCTGCCGTCGGCTTTCTTGAAATACATACCCCAGAGGAAGAAGTAATCAGGTGTGCCTTCAGCACGTGTTGCCTTGGCTTCCTTATCGCGTTTCTTCTCGAGTTTGGCAAAGTAGTAGCCGGATTCAGTCAGTTCCAACTCAGTGACATTATATCCAGTCTTGCCGTTTTCTGTGTCCTCGATGTAGTAATCGACAGGGTCCTCTTCAGAGAACTGAATGACCACAGCATCCTCCTTGAATTGCTGGGGGGGGAGAACGACATCGCTATCGGGTGTAACAGTGTCCTTGTCATCACCGCCGCAAGCGGTCACTCCAAAACCTGCGACCGCGAGCAAAGCCAGTAATAATAGATTCCTTTTCATGAAGATTCGTATTAAAAATGATTTAAATCATATTGACGGTGACGGTGATGTTCTTGTTCTCACCCTTATTGTTCTTCACCGTACCGCTGAGCAACAGTCTCGAAGGAGTGCCCTTCTGGTGGATCTGTACGGAGGCCTGACCGTTGATAAAGCTGTAGCCCATATCATTGTGCTCCCAGGTGTAGGTCAGTGTTCCATTAGCCGGACTTACCCATTGCCACTGAGCGCGATCGGTGAGGCCGTTGGCATAGACGAGGGTGAAGGTGCCGTTGTTGGAAAAGCTGATGCGGGAGATGACCTGATTACTCTGCACCTCATCGCTGATTTGGGCGTGCTGTTGGACGTAAGCCAGAATGGAGTTGAGGTCGCAGCCTGCTTCCTGATAGAAGCCGCTCTCTCCTTCAATCTGTACGCGGGTGGATTGGATGGTCCAAGTACGGCACAGGTTGAGAGTGGTGCGGGAACTGTCAGAAATGGTGATGCCATTCTTTGAAGCGGTGACGGTGATGGTATTACCGTTGAAGGTCAGTTCTACGGTATATTTGGAACCGTTGGAAGTAATCTTGACCGTACCGAAATTCTTGAGATTATAGACGTTTTCAGCTTTCGAGAACAAGTCGTTAAGGAACTTATAGGTGCGGACGCTCAGGCGAGTGGCCTTCACGGCGAAAGGATTTGCTTTCTCAAGCTTCAGAAGATAGTAACCAGACTCAGTGAGCTCCAGCTCGGTGAGGTTGAACTCATCGTCGTACTTAACGGGATCGTCGAACTTCAGACGAATGGCATCGTCCGCATAGTTAGGGGTAGCGAGGATCACATCCTCGTTCACGGGCTCGTCATCTTTGTCGTTGTTGCAAGCAGTGAAGCTCAGCGTGGTGAATGCCAGCATAGCCAGCATGAATAGATTCTTTTTCATTGTTTTTTTGATGATTATGGGATAAAAAATAAATTGTTTTAGAAAATGCGGAAGCCAACGCGGATGTTGAGAATGGGAGCCACTTTGAACTTGCTTGCAATGGTGAGACCATCGTAGATACCACGGTCGGTCTCATTGTTGGTCTGGTCGATGATGGTCTCATCGTAGAGACTCTTCTTGACCTCCATCCATTTATCTTCATCTGCATCGAGATCCTTGGCATAGATCCATCCAGAGGGCGTTCCCCAGAACATTACGCCGAGGTCGAAGCCAACGTTTACACGGCTCTTGGGTACAGCATAACCGTAACCGATACCGACGTAGGGTTTGAAGGCATTCACGCGAGCCTCAATCTTGATGTTTTCATTGTCATCAGGATACACATACTTCTGCTCGGACGTGTTGCCGAGGATGAAGCCCTCTCCTTGTAACTTGACAGGTGAAGTGTTGTGCGCCTTGACGAGGGCACTCGTTCCAGCGTAGAAACCAGCGGTGATGCGAAAAGCAACATTGCGGAAGGGATAGACATCGAAGAGAAGTTTTCCATTGATCCACCCGGCAGACACTTCGGCTTTCAGCGTGTTTTCAGGACGCTTGCCCGTAACGGGGTCTTTCTTGCCGTACTCATAGGTGAAACCTTCTTCGAGGCTCTTGATGGAAGGCGTGATAGTGGGCATCCACGATACGCCTGCGCGGACGTGAACATAGTTTCCTATGGGAGCGGCCACATCAATTCCGAGGCCGTCAATGACACCTACGGAGACAGCAGCACCCAGATGATCGAAGTAACCAAAGTCCTCGACTTTCTGTGCTTGAGCGTTTTGTGTAGTCGCAAGCACTGCAATCACAAAGAGAATGGATAATTTTTTCATGATGAGGATATAATTTAAATGAAGTGTATGCTCTTTTTCGGCACAAAAATACGAGAAATAGTTGAATCACCCAAAAAAATGTGAAAAAAATTACAAAAATGGAGTTGATAGGGGCAAAAAAAGAGGATGTATCTATAGATACACCCTCATATCCTGCTTCTTTCGACAACCATTACTTGCGGCTGCGAGCGTAGCGGCTCATGAACTTATCGACGCGACCTGCCGTATCGACGAGCTTGCTCTTACCAGTGTAGAATGGGTGAGAACTGGAGGAGATTTCGAGCTTTACGACGGGATAAGTCTCGCCTTCGAACTCCACGGTGTCATTCGTTTTTGCGGTGGAGCGGCTCAGGAACATATCGCCATTACTCATGTCCTTAAAGACCACGGGACGATAGTTGTCAGGATGAATTCCTTGTTTCATTGTTGTTTTTGAGTAGTTTTGTCGGGCTTGTGTACCGACGGTGAATACTGTGCTGGGCTTGTGTACCAGCGTTATTTTCATTTTTTGCGGCGCAAAAGTAGTGCTTTTTTCCGAATCCACCAAACTTTTCGCCTCTTTTCTTCACTTAACTTCTTTTTTATCACTATTTAAGGAGTCAACTCTCACTTTCTGCCGCCATCAGCATCTGTGATTCCTCTTCTTCAATCGATGGATAACGAATCACTTTTGCATGATGGTCTTGCAGCCAGATGTGATTAAGAGTGAACGCGATTGAGTCCAATGTCGCTTCGCGCTGACTTGGTTTCAACTCACACTCCCATACTGTGATGCAATGCCAGCCCATTGCTGCCAATTTATGCTGATCTTCGATGTCTCGATCCTTGTTACGACGTATCTTCGCCACCCAGAACGCTCTGTTCGTTTTTGGAATCTTACAGCACGCACTATTCTCAATCTTCAATTGTAAATCGTCAAGCTGAAAATTGATGTAATGGCCATGCCAAAAGCACCCATTCACAAAGATACAGGTCCTGTATTTCCTCAGCACCAGATCAGGATGACCAGGAAGGCGCTTGTCATTCAGCCTGTATCTGAATCCTCTTTTCCACAGCCCACGACGCACAATCATCTCCGGCTTCGTATCCTTCGACCGAATCGCCGCCATATTGGCTGACCGCCGGGCCTGCTCACGCTCGGCAGGACTGATGCAACCACCGCTCTGCTCTTCTTTCGTTCGTCGTTTCATACTTTATCGTAAGCCTCTGCAGATATTGATCATTTGTTCTTCTTTCTTTTGGGGTTCTCGGGGAACCAACCTTTCTCAACCCTCTTCCTCTGAGCAAATAGCTCGCCGATGCCCCACAAAGCGGAGGCTCCAAACACGCCAAGGAACGACGAGAGATAGACGTCCTCGATAAATAGCGCGACGATGAGGCAGCAAACTCCCACAAGAAGGTAAAGCAACCAAGGACGAGTGCCCCAGTAGTACTCTGTCTTGATGACAATAGGATGCCAAATGCCTATGGTGAAGAAAGTGATAGCTGCGATGATAATGCCTGTGAAATACATAGGAAAGGATTTTATATTCAAGTTTCGCAAGTTAAAAATTAGTTGAGATAAGGTCGCAAAAAAGAGCACAGGGATTTCCGTATGTCGCGGAAAATTTGTAC
>CAJORF010000118.1 GCA_905236985.1 uncultured Bacteroidaceae bacterium
AAGAAAGACCTGCCGACATGGCTCAGTTGGTAGAGCAACGCATTCGTAATGCGTGGGTCCGGGGTTCGAGTCCCCGTGTCGGCTCCATGAACACCGCAGATATCTCACCCTTCGAGTGTCTGCGTTTGTCATTTTTATCAGTTTGAATTTTTTAATGAATACAAAATCGCCACTTTTCTATTTCCTCTGGTTCACAGGCGGCTTGTTGGTTTTGGCACTGGGTCTGGGATTTGCCTTCTGGCGCGGTATCTCAGCACCGTTGTTCGATGACGGCGAAACGCAATACGTCTATGTGCGCCCCGACGATTCTCCTGAGAAAGTACTGGAACAGCTGAAAGCGATAAGCGGTGGCTATACCGTCACTTATTGGAAGATAATCAATGAAGTGCGCCCTTACAAGGTGCGCTCTGGTCGCTACGCCGTTGAGCCAGGCGAGTCGTTCCTCACCATCTACCACCATCTCCTGCGTGGCCAGCAGAGCCCCGTCAGCCTCATCCTTCCATCCGTGCGCACACTCGACCGACTGGCTGGAGTGCTCAGTCGCAGCCTGATGCTGGACTCCGCTGAGGTGGCTATGCAATTCGCCGATTCTGCCTTTGCGGCCTCCAACGGCTACACCACAGCTACCTTACCCGCTCTCTTCATTCCCAACACTTACGAGGTGTATTGGGACACCTCGCTGAACTCTTTCATGGAACGCATGGAGAAGGAGAACGAACGTTTCTGGAATCAAGGCGACCGCGAAGAGAAGGCTCAGCAATTGAACATGTCGCATGAAGAGATTGTCACGCTGGCCAGTATCGTTGATGAGGAGACGGCCAACAATGCCGAGAAACCGCGAGTGGCTGGTCTCTACCTGAATCGCTTGCACCAAGGTATTCACTTGCAGGCCGACCCCACAGTGAAGTTCGCTGTCGGCGATGTGACTCTACGTCGTATCCTGAACAAGCATCTCGCCATCGACAGCCCCTACAATACCTATATCTACAAAGGTCTGCCCCCAGGGCCGATACGCATCCCCTCCGTGGCGGGTATCGATGCCGTGTTGCACCATGAGCATCACAACTATCTCTATATGTGTGCCAAAGAGGACTTCAGCGGCACTCATAACTTTGCCTCCACCTTCGCAGAACATCAGCAGAATGCACGTCGTTATCAGCGGGCGTTGAATGTAAGGGGGATTCGATAAAGTGAAAAACGAAGTTCAATAAATATATGAGTTCAACATTGAGATTCCATGTCGTCGGTGAGGCGTTTAAGAAACACCCCATTGAGGTGCCGGCTCCGAAAGAACGGCCATCGACATTCTTTGCCAAATATGTATTCAATCGTCAGAAGATGAGGCAGTTCCTTCCGCCTAAGATCTATGACAAGATGATTGATGTCATCGACAATGGTGCTACGCTTGACTTGGCGACAGCTGATGCTGTGGCTATCGGCATGAAGCAATGGGCGATGGAGTTGGGAGCAACGCATATCACGCACTGGTTTCAACCTTTGACAGAAGGCACGGCGGAGAAACATGACGGCTTCGTGGAGCACGACGGCAAAGGCGGAATGGTCGAGGAGTTCTCGGGCAAGCAGCTGGTGCAGCAGGAGCCTGACGCATCGAGCTTTCCCAGCGGTGGCATACGCTCGACCTTTGAGGCGCGTGGCTATTCGGCATGGGACCCGGCATCTCCCGTCTTCGTCATTGGCGACACCCTGATGATTCCCACCGTGTTCATCGCCTATACTGGCGAGGCACTCGATTACAAGGCTCCGCTCAAGAAAGCCTTGCGTGCTGTGGATGAGGCCGCTACCGATGTGGCGCGCTACTTCTATCCCGATGTGAAGAAAGTCATCTCGAATCTCGGATGGGAGCAGGAGTATTTCCTCGTGGATGAAGATATCTATGCTGCACGTCCCGACCTGCTGATGACTGGTCGCACACTCATGGGACATGACAGTGCCAAGAATCAACAGATGGACGATCACTACTTCGGCAGTATTCCCGAGCGCGTGGCGGCCTTCATGAAGGACTTGGAGATACAGGCTCTGGAACTTGGGATTCCCTGCAAGACACGCCACAATGAGGCTGCACCCAACCAGTTCGAGCTGGCGCCCATCTTCGAAGAGACCAATCTCGCCGTCGATCATAACATGCTGTTGATGATGCTGATGAAGAAGGTGGCACGCAAGCACGGCTTCCGCTGTCTGCTCCACGAGAAGCCCTTCTCAGGCATCAACGGTTCGGGTAAGCACAACAATTGGAGCTTGGCCACCGATACAGGTATTCTTCTTCATGCCCCTGGCAAGACACAGCTGGACAACCTGCGTTTCATCACCTTCATCGTGGAGACGCTCATGGCCGTTTGGAAGTACAACGGATTGCTGAAAGCCAGCATCGTCAGTGCCTCCAATGCCCATCGCCTTGGAGCTTATGAGGCACCGCCCGCCATCATCTCCAGTTTCCTTGGCAAACAGCTGAGCAATGTGCTGGAGCATTTGGAACAGAGTGCCGACGATGAGATCCTCCTGACAGGCAAGCAGGGCTTACAACTCGATATCCCGCAGATTCCTGAGTTGCTCATCGACAACACCGATCGTAACCGCACATCGCCCTTTGCCTTCACGGGTAATCGCTTTGAGTTCCGTGCCGTGGGTAGCGAGGCCAACTGCGCCAGTGCCATGATTGCCCTCAATGCAGCTGTGGCCGAGACACTCACCCTTTTCAAGACGCGCGTGGATGCGCTCATCAGCGAAGGTTGGGACACGATGAAGGCGATATTGAAAGTTGTGCGCGAAGACATCCATGCGTGTAAACCCATTCATTTCGAGGGCAATGGCTATAGCGAGGAGTGGAAGTTGGAAGCTGCGCGACGCGGTCTTGATGTTGAGGCTTCTGTGCCGCTCGTCATCGACCGCTATCTGGACGATGCCAGCGTGACGATGTTCGAGAAGATGCACGTCTTCACCCGCTCAGAGATTGTTGCCCGTAATGAAATCAAGTGGGACACCTACACGAAGAAGATACAGATTGAGGCACGCATCTTCGGCGACCTTTGCATCAACCATATTTTGCCTGTGGCGACACGCTATCAGACGGTGCTCATGGAGAATGTCCGTAATATCTGTGACATCTTCCCCGCGGATGAAGCCACGCAACTTACCAGCGAAAATGTGGCGTTGATCAGGGAAATTTCTGAGCACAAGAGCTACATCGCCAGTCATGTGCAGAGGCTCATTGATGCCCGTCGTGTGGCTAATCGCATTGTGAGCGACCGTGAAAAAGCCATTGCCTACCACGACACCGTAGCACCGCTCATCGAGGACATCCGCTACCATGTGGACAAGCTCGAACTCATCATTGATGACGAGATGTGGCCGCTTCCCAAGTACCGCGAGATCCTCTTCATCCGATAGCAAAGCTAAAAGATAATCCCCACCAAATTGGCGGGGATTTCTTTTACTGTACCAGTACTTTCTTGCCGTTGACGATGTAGATGCCCGGGGCAAGACCGTTGCGCCATGTGTTGTACGAAGCACCGGATTTCAGCTTGACACCGCTTAGATCATGGACTTCAAAACGAGTGCCGGAGCGGGGCTTTTCGATGTTGTCGATGATGTACGGTGTGTCGATGTCTGGCTCTTCCTCGTCTTCGGGAATACCGAGAATCTCATCATCGCTCATCTCGTAGGGAGTCAGCTGTGCATAGGCTGCAGTGGCACGCTGGCGCAGCCATCGCTTGGCATACTCGGTGCTGGTGGCATAGTTGGTGTTGTCGCGGTTAGCGCCATGCACTTGGTTGTTGTTGTTCTCTAACGAAGGCTTTGCAAATTCGTAGTACTCATCGCAGTAATCAATCAATTCTTCCAGATTCAGACGCATGAAACGCGACCAGTATTTATACATGGCGCGGTCGAGAGGTTCGCCGCAAGAGCGCATCTTCTTGATGAATGCAAAGGCCTCCATATTTGTCATGCGTGTCCAGTAGTTGTCCGTCTTGCTGCCTTGGAAATAGTTGCCGTTGGACTCGTAGCCATAGCTCCAGTCGAGATCCCAGATGGGACCCCATTTCCATTTGCAAGTGTCCTCAAGGACGTTCTCGTGGTAGAGGAAGGTGCTCTTCGGATGCATGAGCTCATAGTTGAGAATCAGCTCATCGACGACAAGGAAGCGTGCCATCGACTCCACATCGACTTCCGAGGAGATGTCCTCGCCGTTGCGGACGAGCTGTGTGAAGGCATTGAAGCGCGTCATCACATCCTCGTAGGATGTCAGTTCCGTCGATGCTGGGTCAGTGAAATCGGGATCTTTGATCTTCACAGGCAGGTTATAGGGTGTGGATTTGTAGATGGTCTCGTCGGTGTAGGTGTCCAGCTCGATGCGGCATGCCTTTGTCTCGTCCTCGACTTCGATGCTATTGTTGGCCAGTCCCACTTTCTCGGTGAAGTTGTAGCTGCCCCAGTACATGCCGTTCATGTATAGCTCTACGGGTACGATATGGTTAGCGCCATCGGCACCGATAAGTCCGGCAGCGTACATGCCGATGGCATTCGTCATCATGGAGCCGCTCAGTTTGTTGGCCAGCAGCACCCAGTTCTTACCGTTCTTCAGCCCAAATGGTTTGGCTTTTTCGAGGAGTTTCACTCTATAGGGGTTCTTGGAATAGTAGTTGCTACTCCAGCTGCTGTTGCCGCGTCCCTTGATATTCATTTTCACCGTTCCGAGTGAGGGGTAGAAGCCGCCGCCGTCGAAGGTGATGGAACCATAGATGTAATGTGTCTTGTCGTAGGGGATTTCATTGTATTCCAGGTCGAGATCAATGCGCGGCACGGAAGTGGCTTTTGCCCAGTCCAAATGAAGCTGATACACAGTACCGAAAGGAACCAGTCGGTCTTCGTATTGTGCCGGTGTGCCGCCGTCGGTGATTTCCGTGGCGTGATACAGCTTCAGCTCCGATACGCAGAAGTAGTTCTTGTAGTTGGCTTTCAGCATCAAGATGCGGAAATGGGTGTAGTCGGGTTCCATGTCGATGATGGGTGACGTGTTGGTGGCTCCTTGGGCACTCGAGAAACCGTTCGCCTCCATGAAACGGTGTACCTCTATCCATTCATTGCCGTCGGTGCTGGCCATGAGGCTGAGAATCTCGGGCGAGCGTTCACCCGTGTCCATGCGGTTCGTGATCTCGTAAACCAGATGATGCACAGGTTCTGGCAGCGTGATCTCGATGTACGGGAACTCATCCTCGGCCAGTTTCTCGTAAGCACCTGAACCCCATGTGGAATGGAAGAACGTGTTGGGGTTGTTGTCTATAGCCATTTCCAGTCCCTCGCGATCGGGATAGTTGGAGGGGGCATTGGTGAAGAGCATCTCTGGCGTGAGCGGTATCTCTTCCTTCTCAATGGTTGTGGTGCCGCCCTCGCCAGGGTTGACCATGACCTCCTTCAGCACCTGCACGCCCGGATAGGCGACCGTGATGGTGTGCTCTGCGCCAAACTTCACACGGCTGTGCTTGCTGATGAGCTCTTCCGTCTCGTCCAGATAGACGACGGCACGTTTGTCAGCGCGCTTGAACGATGGCGTAAGCCAATGCCCGATGGCTGCGATGTGTCCGTTGATCTGATGGTCTTCGGTCAACTCGCACTCCACGTCAGTGAACAGCTGATGGTTGAACTTGTTGTTGAACTTAAATGAAGTCAGCGTGGGACGAAGGACGTCCAGCTGATGGTCGTAGGACTCCAGATCGGACAGGGCGTAGCGGATGACTGAGCCACTGCGTGTGGTCACATTGAGACTTCCACCCGAGACATTCTGCTTCTGAATCGTGGATGCGGGGAAGATGTCCAGGCTGCCGTCTTTCTTGAGGACGAAGAGTGTGTCCTCGTGCGTGGCGGCATCTTCTGCGTACAGGGATGCAGGCACTCCCAAGCCCCAAAACAGGGTCAGTAGCAAGAGGTGTTTTTTCTTCATGCGAGTATTTTTATTGATGCTTTTGCTTTAAAATCGCAGCAAAGATACGCATAAACTTTCAACTCTCAAGCCCCAAAGCATTATTTTATATTAAAAAGGTGGTAAAAGTTTGGTCAGCAAGCATAAAAACACTACTTTTGTTCGCAAAAAATCGGAGATATGGAACAGACCATGTTCGACACCCTCCTTGGATTGCCCCTCTTTCAAGGACTCGGCAAGGTTGATCTCACGCGCATCCTCGAATCCACGCGAATGGAATTCACCACCGTGAAGAGCGACACCGTGTTCCTGCATCAGGGTGATCTGTGCGCGGGTCTGACCTTCGTCATCGACGGACGTGCCGTCATGGAGACCTACGCTGCTGACCACCGTTGGAGCGTGGTCGAGGAGATGGCGTCGCCCTTCGTGGCGGGACTGGAGGTGCTCTATGGCAGCACACGCACCTATCTCCACAGTTACCGTGCCACGTCATTGCTCCGTCTGCTCCAGATGGACAAGCGCACGGCGGCTGCGCTGACCAGCTACTTTGAGGTCTTCCGTCTGAACCTCCTCAACAGCCTCACGACCGCCATCACACGTCGCGAACAGCTGCAATGGTTGCCCCCAGCCCCATCGCTCGACGGGCGTATCATCGCCTTCATGCGTCAGCACGTCAGCCATCCCGCAGGCGCTAAGAGATTCTTCATCTCGCTGCCTATTCTGGGCACATACTTGGGCGAAGACCCACGCTATGTATCCAAGGCCCTGCATCACCTTGCCGACCAAGGCTTGCTCCGACTCGGTCGTCGGCTCATCGAGATACCCAACTTCGAGCGTCTCGTGCAGGCTGCCAACCATCTGTAACGACACTATTCTACATCATGAGACAGAATCCATTCTTCAACAAACATTATCCGACGCCCCATGAGACGCCGCCCTTCACTGACATCCAGCTCGAGGATTTCGAGCCCGCCATACTCGAGGGCATACGGCAGGATGAAGCTTTCGTTCAGGCCATCATCGACAACCCCGAACCGCCGACCTTCGATAACACCATAGCTGTCATTGCTCCCGACGATATGCTTGAGCGTGTCACCAAGGTACTCTACAACCTCCTCTCCGCTGAGACCAGCGACGAGATGGATGCCTTGGCACAGAAGATGTCTCCCATCCTCACCGAGCACGCCAACAACATGATCTTCAACAAGCGCCACTTCGAGCGCGTCAAGGCTGTTTACGACCAATATTTCCCCTCCGCCACCGTTCCCGAGGGTTCTCCCGAGGTCAAGGCAGAGGGTTCCCCCCGCCCCCTTACTCCCGAGGAGCAGATGCTGCTTGAGAAGGCATACGAGGGCTTCATCCGCGCTGGTGTCGGCCTCGACGATGAGCATCAGGCACGCCTTCGCGAGATCAACAACGAGATGAGCCTCCTTGCTCTTCAGTTCTCGCAGAACAACCTCAAGGAGACCAACGCCTACGAGCTCCTCATCACCGACGAGGCAGACCTCTGTGGCTTGCCCGAATCCGCTCGCGATGCCGCAGCCCTTGCCGCCAAGGAACAGGAGAAGCAGGGCTGGCTCTTCACCCTCCATGCTCCCTCTTACGGCCCCTTCATGACCTACGCCGACAACCGCGAGCTGCGCCGACAGATGTACATTGCCAAGAACACCATCTGCATCAAGGACAACGAATGGAACAATGAGGCCATTGTAGCGCGCATCGTCAACCTCCGTCGTGAACGTGCTCAACTGCTCGGCTACAAGAACTTCGCCGACTTCGTGCTGAAGGAGCGCATGGCTGAGACTACTGAACGCGTGGAGCACCTCTTCGACCAGCTCTTGGATGCCTACATGGAACCCGCTCGTGAAGAGGTGAAGGAGATTGAGAGTTTGGCGCGCCGCCTTGAGGGCGATGACTTCGAGCTGCAGCCCTGGGATTTCTCCTACTATGGCCACAAGCTGAAGATGGAGCTGTACAACATTGATGCCGAGATGCTCCGTCCTTACTTGGAGCTGGCTCGTGTGAAGGAAGGTGTTTTCGGTCTGGCCACACGGCTCTACGGCATCACCTTTGTTGAGAACAAGGACATTCCCGTCTATCACCCTGACGTGCAAGCCTACGATGTGCTCGACGAGGATGGCAGTTTCCTCGCCGTGCTCTACACCGATTTCCATCCGCGCAAGGGCAAGCGCAGCGGAGCTTGGATGACGAGTTTCAAGGATCAATGGATTGGCCCTGACATCGATGACAACGTCTTCCGCGAATTTGCTGCTAAGGGCGTGCTGCCCATCCTTCCTGCAACAGACCCCTCCACGTGGAAGAACAGCCGTCCGCAGGTGTCGCTCGTCATGAACTTCACCAAACCGACTGAGACCAAGCCCGCGCTGCTGACGCTTGGCGAGGTGGAGACGTTCCTCCATGAGTTCGGTCATGCCCTCCATGGCATCTTTGCCAACACGCGCTTCTCCTCGCTCTCAGGCACCAACGTCTATTGGGATTTCGTGGAACTGCCGTCGCAGCTGATGGAGAACTTCGCTATTGAGCCTGAGTTCCTCAACACCTTCGCCCGCCACTATGAGACTGGCGAACCCATACCGCAGGAGCTACTTGACCGCATCATAGCCAGCCGCAACTTCAACGTCGCCTACGCCTGCATCCGTCAGGTCAGCTTCGGACTGTTGGACATGGCTTACTACACGCTCACCGAACCCTTTACAGCTGATGTCCAGACTTTTGAGAACGAGGCTTGGCAACGTGCCCAGCTCTTCAAGGAAGTGCCTGGCACGTGCATGACCGTGCAGTTCAGCCATATCATGGCGGGCGGCTATGCTGCGGGTTACTACAGCTACAAATGGGCTGAGGTGCTTGATGCTGATGCTTTCTCGGTGTTCAAGCAGAATGGCATCTTCGACCGCCAGACCGCACAGCGTTTCCGCGACTGCATCCTCTCACGTGGCGGCACAGAGCACCCCATGACCCTCTACCGCCGTTTCCGCGGACAGGAACCCACCATTGATGCCTTACTGATCAGGAATGGGATACGACCTGCCCCCGCCCCTTCCCCAACGAAAGGGGTCAAGGATGGATCTCTTTTAGACCTCCGCTACCTGCGCATGGCGCGTATTTGGAGCGAGAACAGCTATTGCATACGTCGTCAAGTCGGCGCGCTCGTCGTGAAGGATAAGATGATTATCAGCGACGGCTACAACGGCACGCCCTCAGGATTTGAGAACATCTGCGAGGAAGACGGTGTCACCAAACCTTACGTCCTGCACGCTGAGGCCAACGCCATCACGAAGATCGCACGTTCGGGCAACAACTCCGAGGGAGCCACGCTCTACGTCACCGACTCCCCTTGCATCGAGTGTTCCAAGCTCATCATCCAGTCTGGCATCCGCCGCGTCGTCTATGCTCGCGACTACCGCCTCACCGATGGTATCGACCTCCTACGTCGCGCTGGTATCGATGTCCAGCATTTGTCCATTGAAGGCTACAAATGATTCGAACAAAGGTTTCATAGTTCAAGAGTTCAAAGTAACTTTTATTTTTCATTAATAGTAAATGAACACAAAATCCCGTCTTGTGCCCCTGTTGCTTGCCGTGGCTGTTGTCTTGGGCATTCTCATTGGCACATTCTTCTCCAGTCATTTCTCTGGCAATCGTCTGAGCATTGTCAACACTGGCAGTAACAAGCTCAACTACTTGCTTCAGATCATCGACAACAACTACGTCGATACCGTCAACGCCAACGACCTCATTGAGGACGCGATGCCTGTCATCCTCGCGGAGCTTGACCCCCATTCCAGCTACATCAGTGCCGCCGATGCTGAGGAGACGGGCGATGAGCTCAAGGGCAGTTTCTCGGGCATTGGCGTACGATTCACCATCCACAACGACACCGTCAACGTCATGAACGTCATCAAGGGCGGTCCCTCAGAGAAAGTGGGTGTCATGGCGGGTGACCGCATCATCGCCGCCGATGACAGCTCGCTCATCGGCATGAAGGATCGCGAGATCATGAAGCGTCTGCGTGGCCCCAAGAACACAGAGGTCAAGCTCACCATCGTGCGACAGGGGAGGGCTAAGCCCATCAATTTCATCATCGAACGTGGCGACGTGCCTGTGGAGAGTGTCGATAGCTACTTTATGCTCGACAAGCAGACGGGCTATATCTCCATCGAGAACTTCGGCGACCACACCTACTACGAGATGATCAATGCCCTCGCACAGCTCAACATTCAAGGCATGAAGAATCTCATCATCGACCTGCGTGGCAATCGTGGAGGCTACATGCAGCCCGCTATTCAGATGGTCAACGAGTTCCTGCCTGCTGGTCAGCTCGTGGTCTATACCGAGGGTCGCAAGTCGGCGCGCGAGGATTACCGTACCGACGGACGCGGCTCCTTCCAGCGTCTGCCGCTCATCGTGCTGGTGGATGAAGGATCAGCATCCGCCTCTGAAATCTTTGCCGGAGCCATTCAGGACAACGACCGTGGCACCATCATTGGTCGCCGTTCGTTCGGCAAGGGACTGGTGCAACAACCCATTGAGTTCAAGGATGGTAGCGTCGTGCGCCTCACCATCGCCCGCTACTATACGCCCTCTGGTCGTTGCATTCAGAAGCCCTACGTCAAGGGACATGGCGAGGAGTACGAGAACGACCTCATCGCCCGCTACGAGCGCGGGGAGTTCTTCTCAGCTGACAGCATCCATCAGGACGGACCCGAGTACCACACGCGACTTGGTCGCACGGTCTATGGCGGTGGCGGCATCATGCCTGACATCTTCATCCCCGAGGACACAACGCTCTACACCAGCTATTTCCGCGAGGCGGTCTTCACGGGTCTGACCATCCAGTTCTCCTTCCAATACACCGATCAGAACCGTGCGCAGCTCAACCAGTTCCGCAACGCCCGCGACATGGCAGCATGGCTCAGCCGTCAGAACCTCCTCGAACAGTTTGCGCGCTTTGCCGAACAGCAGGGACTGCGCCGCCGCAACCTCATGCTCCAGCGTAGCGCACCTCTCTTCGAGCGTAACCTCATCTCCAACATCATCTACAACGCCCAAGACCAGGCTTGGCGACTCCAGTACCTCAGCACGTTAGACCCCGCTGTCCTGCGCGCCCAGGAAATCTTCGACGCTGGCGAAGCTTTCCCATCGGCTCCGAGCACAAAGGAGGAGTAGGGAAGGGGAGAGTTGACCATTGAGAGTTGAAAGTTGAAAGCGATAATGGTATGAAGCAAAAGATTATTTTAGTAGCGACGCTCTCCTTTGCCGTCCTGTCGGGACAGGCACAGGAGAAGGTCATGAAGGTACTGAAAAAGGACGGGACGTGTACCCAGACGCGCGTGGCTGATCTGAAGCAAGTCAGCTTCCTTACGGTCGATGAGGGCAGTGACCTGATGCTGGAGAAGTTCGTCAACGGCGGCCTCTTCCGCACCGACGTGAGCGATGTCCAAGAGATCATCTATGTCGATACGACGTACAACCTCAACAGCAAGGGCTACCGCATCCTCGAAGCCGACGAACTCTGCTGGCCCGACGATCGTTTGCTGCCCCTCTTCCTCCCGCCCGTTAGCGTCAGGTCACTGGATATGAATGCCGCTGGGCTCAGCGACGAGGAACGTGTCATGTTCTGCACGCTGCAGGGTATCGTCAATCGCACCCGTCCGCGCATCCTGCTCTACAACCACAACGAGGAACCGCAGAACACGTGGCCGTCGGCACACGACCTCTCAACTTCCCCCATCTCCGCCTCACGGCCCTACGATCTGGTGAAGTCGTTCAAGGAGGAAATCAAGGGCTTGGTGCTCTACAGCAACGAGCGCAGCGAGCATTATTCCAACCTCGCTGCCACCATTGCCGGACTCGACCGCCTGCTTCCCGTGACAGCTGAAATCAGGGACAAACTCGTGGCGCAGGGCTTGGACTTCCCCGTTGTAGAAGACCTCACCTCGCTCACGATGACGGGTGCACTGAGCATCTACACCTATCTCTACAGGAACTACTGGAGCCGTTGCAACCACCGCCTGCTCATCAGCCTGCGTCCCACCATCCCCTACGTACATGACATCGCTGCCGCCTGCGGTTCGGCGTGTGTATGGCTCGACCCCCGCAACTCCAACGAGCGTCAGCTGCTCGACAGGATGCTCAAGGACATGACACCCGGTCGCGACATCGTCTTGGGGTGGTATCCTGAGGAACGCTCCGGCGTAGGCGAGGCCACCAAGTACGGCCTCTCCACCGTACCTGCCGACTTCTTTGAGAATACCACGGTCTATGCCGCTGTGAACAAACCCGTTAAGATCTCTCCCGTGCCTAAGCGCCCGAAGCTGGAGAACAAGATATACGCCGCCGTCTATATCAGCGATGGCGACAATATCCAATACTGCCAACATGCCATGGCCAAGATCTTCGAGCAGAGCGGACGCGGCAAGATGGCTCTGAACTGGACCATCAGTCCCGCCCTGGCTGACTTCTCGCCCATGATGCTCAACTACTATTATCGCAAGGCTACCACCAACGACTGCTTCGTCAGCGGCCCATCAGGCGTAGGCTATGCCATGCCCTACGATGGCCACAATGCCCGCTACTATGCCAGTGCCAATTCCAGCGAGGTGATCACTCCCTACACACAGCTCACACAGCGTTACATCGAGAAAGCGGGACTGCGTGTCATCACCATCTGGGACAACATCAGCGAGGTACAACGCACAGCCTACGCCGAGAACTGCCCCTACCTCTACGGACTCACCATCAACGACTGGGAACGGCAGAACGGACGACTGACAGCCAGCATACAGTCCGACTGGCTACCCATCACGCCGCTATACCCCTGCTATGCCAACGGCGTGGATGTCATCACTGATTTCTTCAACCGCGACATCCAGAACTTCACGGGTGCCGAACCGATGTTCGTCTCAGCTCAGGCCACCGTGTGGGATGCGGGACCCGACAAGCTCATTGCACTGAAAGACAGGCTCAACGCGCTCTCGCCAGACCATGTGAACATCGTGCGCGCCGACCATTGGTTCAGCTACTACAACGAGGCTCATCACCTGCCCTTCAACATCACTCTCCTTCAGGATATGGAGATCACTTCGTCGCCCACTAAGACCAATGTCAAGTATGCCGCCAACGGATCACCCTCGCAGGGATATATGTGGATGTCCAGAACCACCGATGGCACAGGCTGGGTGCAGCTGGACTTCAAGGAGCCCTTCGAGATCAGCCGCTACGTCGTGCGTCATGCTGAGGCTGGCGGCTTAGATCCTGAGCTCAACACCCGCGACTTCACCGTAGAGACCAGTCTCGACGGCGAGACATGGACAGTCGTCGGCTCCTTCACTGGCAATATTGCCCCCGTCACCGAAGCTACCATCACACCCGTTGAAGCGCAATACCTGCGTGTCTCTGTCACCAATGGCGGCTACGACGGCTGCGTCCGCATCGCCGACATTGAGGTCTATGGAAAACATTAAGACAGAAAGAAGGTTGCCCCAGCGGACAACCTTTCTTTCTCACTCATCACGCCTGCTTCACAGCCAGCGTCGGCACTTGATTACGATCTCGGCAGTGGGGCGCGTTTATCCTTCCTCCTCGGAATCGCTCCAGTCGGCAGAGGTCTGGCCAGCCTTGGCAGCCTTCTTTGCAGCAGCCTGAGCTTTGCGGGAGATGGTGAACTCGAAATCGACATCCTTGTCGAGATCCCATTGCAGACCCTTACCGGGCTCGAAGTTCACGTTGAGGTTCTTGATGTAAGCCTCGGTGAACTCTTCGAGACTCGTGGCACCGTCGCTGGCCAGCGTCACCTTGAGCTTGCCGAGCGAACCCAGCTCCACGTAGTTGCCTTCGAGCAATGCCTCACGGGTGCAGGTCACCATATCCTTCAGGACACCCAGGATAGTGCCTTCGGAATACACGCTTCCATGCTTGCGGATGTGCTCGCTGAGCAGTTCGAGGTTAATGGTTCCGTTCGACTGCAGGGTGGCGTAAGCCTTCTTGGCCTCGCCGGGTTTCATGGGGTTGGCCCTCATGCAAGTAGAGTACTTAATTGTCTCTCTCATAATGGTAAAAGATTTAAGGTTAATAAAAGTGTTTCTTTGTCCTTAAGACAATGCAAAGGTACATAAATTTTCTGAATCCTGCAACTATTTACCCAAATATTTTGAAAGAAAAAAGAAGTTTTTTTACTCGTTATTCCCAAGGAAAGATATGCGCTTCAGGGGCAGCATGTTCTTGTCATCATCCGACATCTTGTCGTAGTATTCCTGCCACATGTCGATGAAGTCATTGCCGTCGATGAGGCGGATGAACTCGCGGGAGCTGGTACTGGTGTTGCGGGCATCGGGCGAGAAGGTGCCGCTGGTGACGAATAAGGCGATATCCCCAGCACGGAGCACCGTCCTCCGCTGAGGAGTTCAGCTACGGTCGCTCTGGGATGCTTGACATTCAGTCAACCTTCTTTTCCCTCGCTACCGCTGAGGTTCTCAGGTGTCGAAACCGACACTTTCGTGCCCTTGCGGGTGCAAAGATAAGGATAAAATCGATATGACAAGCAAAAAAGGGGAAAAAGTCGAGAAAAGTTTTGAGGATTGGGAGACAGTGTGTACTTTTGCAGAAAATAATGAAGTGATGAGCGAAAGTTGTCAGAGTCGACGAATGTATGGGCACGACTATGCAGTGCCAGGAACATACGAGGTAACCATGGTGGTTGCTGGCAGACGTCCTGTCTTTGGTGAGATCGTGGGTACCACAAAGGTTGGCGGCGACAAGCCCCATCTTAAGCCATCGCCACTGGGGCAGACCGTTCTGGATGCGGAGATTCCAAAGATACATCATTATTACCCGATGGTCGATGTGTGGCAGGTATGCCTCATGCCTGACCATCTGCATCTGATCGTCCGTATTAGCCAGCCATTGCCAACGGGCAAACACTTGGGCATTATCATTGGCGCCTTCAAAGGCGGTGTCAGTCGTGCCTGGTGGCGGCTGTCGGGGATTGCAGAGGTAAAAGGCTCAGCTGCGGCGGTGGTGGGCACCATTGCGGGCAGCCAGACAGGCATCACTGTGTCTGCGGCATCAGCCGTAGAGGCCCGCCCTCCTCTCTTCGAGCCCAACTACAACGACCATATCCTGATGCGCGACGGCCAGCTGGACAATTGGAAACGCTACCTCCGCGACAATCCGCTTCGTTACATGATGCGACGGGAATACCCGGATCTGTTCCAGCGTGCATTGCGCATCACCATTGGCGGCACGCGCTATAGTGCCTTCGGCAATATGCTGCTCCTCCGTCAGCCCGAGAAGCACCAAGTATTCTTCCACCGCCGAACGGATGGCGTACCCACCGAGAATACTGATGTCTGGAAGACAGAGAGCCAGCGCCTGATTTCCGCAGCCAATAGCGGAGATGTATTGGTCACACCTGGTATCTCTGAATGTGAGAAGCGGATAAAGAATATGGTCTTGGAACAGAAGCTGCGATTGATTCATCTGCAAGCCGATCCGATAGGCCGATATTGGAAACCCGAGCGCAGCCGTTTCGAAGCCTGCGCCCACGGTTCGCTGCTTGTCCTTGCGCCATGGCCCGAGGATATGCCGACCTTCGCCAGCGACTACGATCGCTTTCATTACCTCAATCACTTGGCTGAGATGGTGTGTGCTATCAGCCATAGTATGAGCGTGGCGGTGCAAGGCTTATGCCTTGCTCACGGTGGTTGATTGGGGGTGGTTGATTGGGGGTGGTTGATTGGGGGAAGGTTGATTGGGGATGGTTGATTGGGGGTGGTTGATTAATATATGGATTCATAAGACATTTCTGACAGTGAGATACACGGGCACTGATAACGAATAATCTACTTTATCTATATAAAAAGGCAGACAGAATGGATATTTACAAGGAAGCGGAACTGCGTGTTCTGCAACATTTGACTAAAGACACAAATGAGTTGATGCCAGAAGGCATGAAAGATTGGGAGTTCAACGCCGTATGCGACCGTTTGGAAAAAGAGGGTTGTGTGCGTGTGGCTTGGATAGAGGGGCATCGAGCCGAAGCTGTCATGTTGCTCGATGCTGGTCGTATGCTGCTTCGAGAATTGGAAATAGAAGCAATGGGGGCTGAGAGTGAGCTGGAGCGGTTGCAAAAAGAGAATGAGGAACTGCGAAAGAAGGTTGTCGAATGGGAAGCCCGGTATGAACAGATGATAGCTGGCGGTTGTAGTTCGTTTAACAAGTAACGTGTCATTGCTGATCTGAGACAACATTTCAAAGGCAGTGACGAAAATGCAGAGAAGTTTCTTGAACGTATTAAAGGGCTGAAACCGAAAGAGATTACAACCGTAGTGAATGAATTCATCGAGAAGGGGTTAATTAACACCGATATGTCGTCTATGAGTTTTCATACTATTCTGGAAAAATATCATGTTTACGATAGAAAGTATCAGACTTGGAATGAACAAGTGAAATGGTCTAAGAGGAAATGACATTCTGGAGTCTAAATCATTTTATTTAGAACCCGTAACTACTCTTTTTCGCAAATAAGGAGATCCAACTATGTTGGATCTCTTTTTTGTATATGAAACCGTATATGGAATTTGATTTTTTCCTTACATTCATTTGATTTTTCCAACACGTCCATACTTTTCCAATATTTGTCCTTGACAACAAATTTGAAAAGTATTATCTTTGCAACAAAGAGGAAACTCTCTGTGGGCGCATGTCGTATTTGTGACGAGAGAGTAAACCTTATCACATATTCTATAGGTTATGTGAGTACCCTAAGGATCCATCCTGAGCACGGGACCTGCCAAACCCTGAAATCGTCTATGGGGTTTGTAGTGCGAGACAAAACCTTCCATAAACAACAGACAAAAATGGAAGCTTTTAGAAGTCAAGTCCTGGCCGACACAATCGTCGCCCAGGCAGTGGCCCAGCCGACCTCGGAAGAGCAGGCGCGGGCAGAGCGTCTGGGGGTGCTAACGGAAGCACGAATCAGTACGCAGACAGTAGTGAACCCCGAGCGCTATGCGTTGTCGGTGGATGGCGTGGGTATCTTCGCCCTCAGTGACATCCATGGTGTGAAGGGCAAACAGAAGTCCGGTAAAAGCGGAGCTCTGAAGGTATTTGTTGCCGCTTTGCTGAACGGTCAGCAGTTCCGCGTGAAGTCGGAGCTGGAGGAGCCGGTCGTGCTCTTCATTGACACCGAGCAGCAGGCAGCAGACGTGAAGCTCGTCATCGGCGAACTTAAGCAGATGACAGGGCGCGAAAACGAGTACATCGACAGCCACCTGTACCTGTACACGCTGCGCCGTATGAGCTATGACTCGCTGCTCAGCGACACCCGCCTGCTCATCGAGCTGCACCATCCGCAGGTGGTCTTCATCGATGGCCTGGTGGATTATGTTGCCTCGTTCAACGATGAAGTCATGTCGCGTGAGCTCATCCACGACCTATTGCTCATCTGCGAGGAGCATCAGTGTGCCATCGTCAATGTCTTGCATGAGAACAAGGCAGCGGACGACGCCAACATGCGCGGACACCTGGGTACCGTGCTGGCACAGAAGGCAGGCACTGTGCTCCAGTGTCAGCGTGGCAAGACGGGCATCATCAGCGTCAGCTGTCCTGATGCGCGCCACGGCACCATGCCGACGTTCAACCTCCGCTTCGGTGCAGACGGTCATCTCATGGACGCCGACCTGCAGCACCAGCAGGAACAGCAGGCAGAACGTGAGCGTAAGGCTGCAGCCAAGCAGGCTGCCAAGGAGCTCGTTCTGAATCAGCGACTGAATGTAGCCCTGCACATCATTGCTGAAAACGGCGGCAGTATCATGCGTAATGAGCTAACTACGAAGCTGGAAAAGGAGACGAAGCTGTCGCGCCCCTCTGTGTCGAAGTTCATCAGTCAAATGGTGAAGGACGGCAAGCTCTACGAAGCCCAAAAGGTGATTACGGCAACTCCCGAGACTGCCCTTCCCTTCTGAGGCTGAGAACATGTTCCCGTGCGTTTGTTCTTGTTCCTATATATGTAGGACAAGAACGAACGAACGGGGATTCACAAAGAAACGAACAATGAACATTAAAATCAAGATGATCATGAATACAAATTATCGCTACATTTTTGACAGTCCCCGCGTCACGGGGCATCGTCAGCAGAAAAGCTTCTGTCCGCAATGCGGTCGGAAAAGCCTCGTCCGCTATGTAGATACCCACGATGGCTTCCGCTATCTTCATGACAGCGTAGGCAAGTGCGACCATGAGAACTCGTGCGGATACCACTATACTCCTCGCGAGTATTTCCAAGACCATTCGTGGCTAATTGGAAGCAAGTTCCAAAGCCAGCCTCGTACATCAATGCCTGTGCCACCTCCACCTCCTCTACCTCCTCTGAAGCCTTTATCAATGGCGCTGGTGGAGGAAAACCATTCGCCGCAGAGCGGCTTCTGGTCGTGGTATTGCGGCAGCTGTGCCCGACAACTTGGCTTTGACCTTGACATATTGAAGCGCATCTATGAAGATTACCAGATAGGTATAGCGGAGCATGGCGATGTCATCTTCTGGCAGATTGATGAGCAGCAACGCGTGCGTACTGGTCACATCATGGCCTACGACGTCAGCGGTCACCGGCATGGAATCAACGGATGGGTTCACGACCAGATCCTGAAGGGTAAGATGAGGGGGCAGTTGCCTGATGGCTTTGTCCTTCTGCAATGCTTCTTCGGACAGCACCTTCTACGCCAATACGCTGAAGCTCATGTCTGCCTCGTCGAGAGCGAGAAGACCGCACTCATCATGGCTGCACGCTACCCTGAGATGCTTTGGTTGGCCACCTGTGGCAGCAGCGGTCTGAACACAGAGAAGCTGGAATGTCTGCGAGGCCGCCGTTTCACTGTCTTCCTCGACAGCGGATGCTATGAGAAATGGAAAAAGGTGATGCAACAAACCAAAGGCCTTCATTACGCCATCTCCGACCAAATGGAGCAATATCCCGCCAACACCGATCTCGCAGACCTTTTACTTCATACCTGTTCATGCTGAACGAATAGTCGCATGCAGCTGAACGAATAGTCGCATACGGTTGAACGACTATTCGCTCACGGCGATGTGAATAGTCGCGTGATTTGGTTGAATGGGGAATGGAAAAGGCCGAGCTGTGGGGGCTCGGCCTTGTGTGTTGGAGGAAAAAGCAAGCGGGGCTTCAGCTCTTGAAGTGGTGCTCAGTTCTTGAAGAGGGCTTCGGCACCTTGGAAGATCTCTTCAGTGCGATCGACGGTCTTGCGACGGAACTTGCCGGAGCGGGGGTAGAGCTTGGTCTTGGCTTTGTTGAGGGCTTCCTTGTCGGAGATCCATTCCTCGGCCTTGTAGTGCTCGCCGTTTTTGCCGTCCTGGTCGAACATGTAGTAGTATGTGATCTTGGTGATGGTCATCTTGACCTGCGCCTCGGGTGTACATTCCGCGATGATGAGGTAGCGGAAGTAGGTGTGGTCCCAGTTGAGGAACTTTTTCTTGAAGGTCATGATTTCCTCAACGTTGGCTACGATGGTGTTGTTCTCTTCGGAGACGATGCGTGTGCGGAGGTCTTGGCGGCCATCGGCTACGAGTTGCTTGACGTAGGCTTGGATGCGGGCGTAGATGTCAGCCTGTGTCTTGTCGGGGACGGAGAAGGTGTGGGTGAAGGTGATGATGCCGTTGACTTCGGGAACGGCTCCTGCGAGGTACTTGGTATCGTCTCTCTTCTCTGCCATTGCCATAAGAGGTAATGCCATGAGCATTAATAGGATAAGAAGCCCCTTTCTCCGCTCCCCCTTGAGGGGAAAGATGGTTTGTTTTTGACTTGTTGTATTCATAGTGATAATGAAAATGATTGATGATCTGTTCGGTGGTGGGTCTTTACTCGTAGCGGATGGCTTCGATGGGGTCGAGACGGGCGGCTTTCTGTGCGGGGAAGTAGCCGAAGCCGACGCCGATGGCTACGCAGACGGCGAAGCTGACGATGACGCTCCAGGCGGGTATGACGGCTGGATAGCCGATGAGGGAATTGCAGAGCCATGTGAGCAAGGCTCCGAAGAGGACGCCGAGGATGCCGCCCGTGAGGCTGATGAGCACCGCTTCGATGAGGAACTGGTTGCTGATGTCCAAGCCTCGTGCGCCTACGCTCATGCGCAGACCTATTTCCCTGGTGCGCTCTGTGACGCTCACGAGCATGATGTTCATGATGCCGATGCCGGCTACGAGGAGCGAGAAGGCTGCTGCCACGACGAGGATGATGGTGATGGTGTCCATCGTGGAGGACATCGTTTCCATCATCTCCTGTTGCGAACGGATGGTGAAGTTGTCTTCTTCGCCATCCTTGAGCTTGTGTGTGCGGCGCAGGATCTGCGTGAGGTCTTCGATGGCCTCATTGCTGAGCTCTTCGGTGACGGCAGAGCAGAGGATGCTGTTGTAATGCGTCTGTGCGGCCAGTCGCTTCATGACCGTGGTGTAGGGGGCGACGATGACGTTGTCCTGATCCATACCCCAGTTGTTGTAGCCTTTGGCCTTGAAGACCCCCACGATGCGGAAGGGTATGCTTTTGAAGCGGATGGTCTTGCCCACGGGGTCTTGTCCGTTGGGGAAGAGTTCCTTGACAACCGTCTGTCCGATGACGCACACCTTGGCGCTCTTCTTCACATCTTCCTCCGTGAAGAAGGTTCCTTCCTCTATCTCCCACAGGCGAATACCTAAATAGTCGGTCGATTCGCCATAGCAGGTCGAGGTGGTGTTGTTGGATCCGAAGATGGCCTGTCCGCTGGAGTTCACCTCGGGCGAGACTTTGTTGACGAACTTGGCTTCGGCGAGAATCGTCTCGTAATCGACTTGCTTGAGCGTCTGCATCGCCGACGGGTCAAGACGCACACCGCCGCGCTGGTCGGCACCCGGACGTATGGTGAGCATATTGGTGCCGTTCTTCTGTATCTCCTCGCGGATGCTTTGTTTCGAACCCTGGCCGATGGCCATCATGACGATGACCGCGCCAACGCCGATGATGATGCCGAGCATCGAGAGGAACGAACGTCCCTTGTTGCTGAGGATAGCCCTGAGGGCTACTTTGATGAGATTGGTGAAAGACATAAGAAAAATAGACTCTCCCCCCGCCCTCCCTGTTAGGGAGGGAGCAGAATGTATTTAAATTCTGAAAAGTTTGAGTCTTATCATTTTTAGTAGGTTGTAATTCTTGAAAGTTACCGCTCCCTCCCTAACAGGGAGGGCGGGGGGAGAGTCCCCTAATCCTCCTGTACGGGCAGTGCTGCGAGTGCATCAGCTGCGCTGAGGATGTTGGTATTGAGCGTGTCTTCGCGTATCTTGCCGTCGCGCAGCACGATGTTGCGGCTGGAGTAACGGGCAATCTCGGGGTTGTGGGTGACGAAGATGATGGTGCGTCCCTCGGCGTGTAGTTTCTGGAAGAGAACGAGCACTTCGTAGCTGGTGCGTGTATCGAGGTTACCCGTGGCTTCGTCGGCAAGGATTACGGCGGGATTGTTGACTAAGGCTCGTGCGATAGCCACGCGCTGCATCTGACCGCCGGACATCTGATTCGACTTGTGATCCAGACGATTGCCAAGACCCACGGCTTGCAGGGCAGCAATGGCTGCTTCGCGACGTTGCTTGGACGAGTATTCCTTGTTGTACATCAGAGGCAGCTCGACGTTCTCGACGGCTGTGGTCTTGGGCAGCAGGTTGTAGTTCTGGAACACGAAGCCTATCTTGCGGTTGCGCAGACGGGCTCGCTGGCTGCGACGCATCGTGCGCACGCTCACGCCGTCGAGGTAGTATTCGCCGCTCGTGGGGGTGTCAAGGCAACCGAGCTGGTTGAGCAGCGTCGATTTACCTGAGCCGGATGTTCCCATGATGGTGACAAACTCGCCCTCGTGGATCTCAAAGGAGACGCCGCGCAGTGCCTTCACCGTCTCGTTGCCGACTTGGAAGTTGCGACGCACGTTGTCGAGCTTGATGACGACTTTCTTTTCCATATTTTATTTCCTTGGTGTTGCGTTGCCACCGCGCTGTTGGTTCCTGTTGCCGCCGGGGCGTCCGGGCATGAAGGGGTTGCTCTTCTGCTGAGAGGCATCCATGGCTGACATCTCCTCGAATACCATTTCCTCGAGCACTTCGGTGCCGGCGTTGACGCCACTGACGATCTCGGTCATGGTGCCGTTGGTGACGCCGATCTGCACGGGCAGTGCCTTGAACGTCTTGCCCTCGCGCACCCAGAGCTTCTGCGGTGCCTCGCAGGGTTCGATGGTCTCGTCCTCGGCGATGAGGGCTGCGTTGGGAGTAAAACGTAGAGCCTTGGCCGTGACCATGAGCACGTCGTTCTTTTCGAGGGTGAAGATGGTGACGTTGGCGGTGAGACCGGGCTTGAGCTTGAGGTCGGCATTGGGGGCACTGATGACCACTTCGTAGGTGACGACGTTGCTCTCCGTCGTTGCTTGCTGGCGCACCTGAGTGACCGTACCTTGGAAGGTGTCGTTGGGGAAGGCATCCACGGTGAACGAGACGCGCTGCCCCTCTTTCACTTCGCCTATGTCAGCCTCGTCGATGTCGGCGATGACGCGCATGTCGGTCAGGTCTTGAGCGATGGTGAAGAGGGTAGGGGTGGAGAACGATGCGGCCACGGTCTGTCCCTCCTCGACGGCCTTGGAGAGCACGATGCCGTTGATGGGCGATGTGATGGTGGCATAGCCGAGGTCCGTCTCAGCGCGCTTGACGCTTTGGCGGGCGGTGGTCACCTGCTGCTGCGCCTGCACGTAGTTGAGTCGTGCCTGCTCGAAGTCGTTGGCGGAGATGAGTCCCTTGTCATAGAGCTTCTTCTGTCGCTCGAAGTTGGCGGTCTGATAGGCGAGGGCACTCTCCATGCTGGTGAGGTTGGCGCGCTGGCTCTCGAGGGTGCTGAGGAGGTTGGTCTTGTCGAGTTCGGCGATGACCTGTCCGGCCTTCACCTCGGAGTTGTAATCGACGAATATCTTGGCCACGATGCCGCTAACCTGTGTACCTACCTCGACGCTGGTGACGGGTTCGATGGTGCCGGTGGCGGTGACGGTGGTGGAGATGTTGCCGCGCTCGACGACGGTGGTCTCGTAGTTTGTCTCAGGCTTTGGAGTGCAGGCGGCGAGCATGAAAAGAGCGATGAAAAGCACGGACTCTTTCCCCGACCTCCCTTTAAGGGAGTGTGCAAAATGTTTTGCGAAATGAATCTTATTCATGATAAATGATGTAATGATCAGTGTGGGTCTTTATAGTCCCAACGTACCTCCTTCGTAGAACTTCAGGAGCTGTGTGTTGAGGATGGCGGTGTATTTGCTTTGGAGCTTGCTTTGCTGGGCTTGCAGCAGGTTGTCGCGTGCTTGCAGGAGGTCAACGATGTTCTTCAGCCCTGCCTTGAACTGCTCGTTGATGAGCTCGTAGTTGGTTTCCTGGCTCTTGACGGCAGCACTGGCACTGATGAATCGCTGCTGTGCGCTGGTGGCTTGCAGCCAGATGTTCTCGATGCTGGAGCCGAGTGTGGTCTGCTTATCGAGGAGGTCGAGGGCGGCATTGGTCTTGCTGATCTGCGCGCGCTCCACGCTGGTCTTGTTGCGGCGGTTGTCGAAGATAGGCACGCTGACGCTGAGGCCGATGCTACCGTTGAGGTTGCGCTTGAGCTGTTCGCCGAAGCTGTCGTCAGAGGCACTGTAGTGGCTGTCGCCGATGCCGGCGTTCATGCTGATGGTGGGCAGGTAGCCGCGCTTGGCAATGTTGAGCTGCACGTCGGCGGCATCGGTCTGCAACTGTGCGGCGCGTATCTCTGGACGGATGAGCACAGCCTGCTTATAGACCTCGGTCTTGTCGGGGATGGGGGCGAGGGCGCGCTCGTCGGCCATCTCGTCGGTGGCGACATCAAACGATTCGGTGATGTCCAGTTGCAAAAGGGCTTTCAGCTGACGCTTGTAGCCATCGATTTGCGTCTGAGCGTTCACGACATCGTACTGTGTCTGTGCCACTTGCGATTCCAACTGCGCCACGTCGGCCTTGGCCAGATCGCCTACCTTGTAACGCTCCTGTCCGCGCTCCAACTGCTGCTGAGCCGTGGCTGCGAGCTGTTCGTTGACGCGCTTGGCCTCGATGGTGTAGAGGATCTGCACGTAGAGCTGGGCAATCTGTTCCTGAATGTTCACCAGCGTCTGCTCGGTCTGCACGGCGGCAATGTCGCTCTGCACACGCTGAGCCTCGATGTTCTTGCGGTTGATGCCGCCATTCCACACCGTCCAGCTGGCGTTCACTCCGTAGGAGCCGTTCTCGGTGACCTTGTTGTTCGTTGACGTAGCCATGCCGTTCTGCACGATGACAGTGGCCTCTTGGAAAGGACGGTAGCCGACGCTCTGACTCATCGATGCCGAGAGGGTGGGGAAGAGTGCGGCCTTGGCCTGCTTGAGCTGTTCTGCGGCGTCGAGTTCGCTCAGACGGTTCTTCTGAACGGTGATGTTCTTCTCGGCGGCGTAGTCCAGACAACGCTGCAGCGACCATGCCTCCTGTGCGTTCATGCTCACAGTCATCATGGCGCTTGCGATGCAAAAAATAATTTTCTTCATTATCACTAAAAAGTTTGTTTTGTCTGCCAATAATATAATAAGGTGTGGCTTTTGTTGTCAAAAGCGTACAAAGGTATGCCTTTTTTCTTACTTTTCGACACGATCTTGCCAATAAAGTTTAAATGTTTAAGTTCGTTTAACGAATATTCGGAAGAAAGTATTACTTTTGCACAGATTATTGAATTGTATGGGACACACGAAGGATGAATTACTCCGACACATTCGCGAGCATGAAAAGTTGACAACAGCCGAGCAACTACGGCTGACGGTACTGCTGTCCGTGCCTGCCATACTGGCGCAGCTATCCACCATTCTGATGTTTTACATCGACGATGCCATGGTGGGTTCATTGGGCGCTTTGGCGTCGGCCAGCATCGGCATCATCGCCACATCCACCTGGCTGTTCTGGAGCATCATCTCGTGTGCTGCTACAGGCTTCTCGGTGCAAGTGGCTCATCTCGTGGGGGCTAACAACCTTCCGGGTGCGCGTGCTGTGTTCCGTCAGAGTCTCTTGGCATCGTTGTCGTTGGCGGTGGTCACGGGACTCATTGGTGCAGCCATCTCAGGGCCCTTGCCTCATTGGCTTGGCGGTGGCGACGAGATTTGTGGCGATGCCTCCACGTATTTCCTGATCTTCACCCTCGGTGCTCCGCTGGCCATGTGCAATATGTTGGCTGCATCGATGCTTCGTTGCGCCGGCAATATTAAGGTGCCTTCGTTGGCAAATATCGTCATGTGCTTCCTCGATGTCGCCTTCAACTTCTTCCTTATCTTCCCTACGCGCACGGTGGAGGGCATCACCATCCCGGGTGCTGGCCTTGGCGTAGCGGGCGCTGCCTTGGGCACGCTTATCGCTGAAGCTGTCGTCGCATCCTATCTCCTGTGGTATGCCATCACGCGCTGCCCTGAGCTGCGTCTCTTGGGTGATCATGGCTCCTTCCGTTTGCAGCGTCAGACGCTCAGCAAGGCCGGCAGCATTGCGGGCCCAATCTTCTTTCAGCGCGTGCTGATGAACGTCGCGCAGATCACCATCACCGTCATCGTAGCTCCCCTCGGTGCTGTGGCCATCGCTGCCAATGCGCTGGGTATCACCGCCGAGAGTCTCTGTTACATGCCAGGCTACGGTATTGGTGAGGCTGCAACGACGCTCGTGGGACAGAGCTATGGTGCCAAACGCTATCGTCTCACGGAGCGTTTCGCCTGGATGACGACGCTTTTAGGCATCGCTGTGATGACGCTCATGGGTGCTGTCATGTACGTCACCGCACCGCTCATGATGGCGTCACTGACGCCCGACGAGGCCGTGCGACAGCTGGGTGTGGAGTGTCTGCGCATCGAGGCGTGGGCAGAGCCGGGCTTTGCTGCCAGCATTGTGGCGATGAGCTGCTTCGTGGGCACGGGCGACACCCGTAAGCCGTCCATGATGAACCTCTTCTCGATGTGGGCTGTGCGCGTCACCCTCGCCGCCATTCTCGCACCCCGCTATGGCTTGCAGGGCGTCTGGCTCGGCATGGCCATCGAGCTCACCTTCCGCGGCCTCCTCTTCCTCGCGAGGATGAGGTGGGGCAATTGGATGAAACAGACCCGCCCCCAAACCCCTACCGTGAAGGGAGTGGAGTAACCTCAGCTTGTTATTTCCGATTATTAATCAAACATTGATAACACAAATCTTTATGACTCACCAAGACATCGACAAGGCTGCCCAGATGCCAACTCCCTCCACCATTACGGGAGAGGCTGGGGGTAGGTCTGTCATCGCAAACCAATCCTTTGGTGGCGAGCGTCCGCTGTTCGCCATCCACGACACACGACTTGAGCATGTAACGATTACCGAGGGCGAGAGCGGCATCAAGTGCTGCCAGAACATCGAAGCCGACCACTGCCGCTTCATCGGCAAATACCCGTTGTGGCACGTCGATGGCTCGCTCATCACCAACTGCTATTTCGAGGTCACCTCGCGTTCTGCCATCTGGTATAGCACCGACATGACCATGCGCGACACCATCATCGAGGCGCCTAAGTTCTTCCGCGAGATGCGGGGCTTGACGCTCGAGAATGTGGAGATGAACGATGCCGACGAGACCTTCTGGCGTGTCAACGGCCTCAAGATACGAAACGTCCGTCTCTACCGAGGCACTTATCCCTTCATGTTTTGCGAGAATGTGGACATCGACGGCCTCAAGACGGATTCGATGTATGTCTTCCAGTACGTGAAGAATGTCGTCATCCGCAGTGCCCATATCGTCACTAAGGACGCTTTCTGGGAGACGGAGAACGTGACCATCTATGACTCCTTCCTCGACGGCGAGTACCTCGGTTGGCACTCCAAGAACCTGCGCCTCGTGCGCTGCCACATTGCTGGCGAACAGCCACTTTGCTACATCGACGGCCTGACGCTTGAGGACTGCACCTTCGATGCCGCCTGCGACCGCGCCTTCGAGGACAGCCGCAACATCGACGCCTCCATCACCGGTGCCATTACTGAGGTCAAGAACCCCATCAGCGGGCGCATTGTAGCCGACGCCGTCGGCAAAATCACCTACGACGAATTCCTCAAGCAGCCCGCCACCTGCGAAATCATCACCCGTTCATCCTTTCCTCATCAAAATGCACTATAACTTTGATCAAGAAATCCCCCGCCGGGGCACCAACTGCGTGAAGTGGGACGAAGCCGAAGAAGGCGAACTGCCCCTCTGGGTGGCTGATATGGACTTCGAGACGGCACCCTGTGTCAAGGACGCTGTCCGCCGTCGTGCCGAGCACGGCGTCTATGCCTACAACCTCATCCCCGATGGCTTCTACGATGCCATCACATGGTGGAACGACCACCGCCACGGCTGGGCTCCGCGTCGCGAGTGGATGCTCTACACCAGCGGCGTTGTCCCCGCCTTTTCCGCTATCATTCAGGCATTGGTGAAGCCCGAGGAGTCTGTCCTCTTCTTCACGCCCGCCTACAACTGTTTCTTCTCCAGCGTCCGTAATAACGGCAGCTGCTCCATCGAGTACCCGCTGACTTGGGAGCCTGAGGACGAGACCTACACCATCGACTTTGAAGCTCTGGAGCAGACTATCGAGCGCGAACGTCCGCGCCTGTTCTTGTTCTGCAATCCCCACAATCCGACAGGTCGCGTCTGGACGCATGACGAACTGCACCGCATTGCCACGCTCTGCCACCGCTACGACATCATCCTGCTCTCCGATGAGATCCATTGTGAGTTCATTGACCCTCAGCTCGGTCGCCGCTTCCTGCCCTTCGCGCCGATTGCTGACGATGCTGGCTGTCAATGGGTTGTGGCTAATGCGCCGAACAAAGCCTTTAACACCGCAGGTCTCATGGCGGCTTACATCATCACGCCCTTCGACAACCTGCGGAAGCGCATCGACCGTCGCATCAACATCAACGAAATCTGCGACATCAACTGCTTCAGCTTCGTGGCTTTGCAGGCCGCCTATACCCCCGAGGGTGAGGAATGGCTCGATGCCCTTGTACCCTACATCTACGACAACTACCGCTACTTCCGTCGTGAGATACAAGCCGCTTTCCCCACACTCCCCATTGCACCTCTCGAAGGAACATACCTCGCATGGATGGATGTCACGGCTTTTCCCATGACTTCCAAGGAGATATCCACCTATTTGCGCACCAATCACAAGGTGTGGATCAATGACGGAGAGATGTACGGACAACAAGGCTTCATGCGCATCAATCTCGCCACGCAGCGTTCGCGTCTCGAAGAAGCCACCCGCCGAATCATCGCAGGGCTGAGAGCCATCTCGAACGCATAGAAAGGAGAGGAATAATCTAAAACTGAATGGGGAAGATGAGCTTCACCGTCACGTTGCGACCGGGGTTATAGATGCCGCGCCGCCCGGTGACACGGTTGATGTCGGTGTATTTGAGACGGCTGAGGTGGCTCTGGTAGGCGCAGTTGAGCAGGTTGTCGGCGATGAGGTACAACTCGCAGAGCTTGCGACCGTTGCGCAGCAGGATGTCGGTGCCCGCTGAGAGGTTGAGCAGCGTGTAGGCGGGCGTGGCCGTCTCGGTGTCGAAAGCACTATAATAATGATTCTGACGAAAGTTGTGCTCCACGCCGACGCTCACGTAGGCATTGTCGAAGATGTGGTCGAGACGGTGGTGCTGGGTTCGCTCGTTGCTGTGGTGTGGGGCATTGCTGTGGTGGTCGCCATTGTGTGTGAACTCCCACTTGACATCGGCAGTCAGACGGGCGGGCGGCGTGAGCGGCAGATAGCGTGTCTCGATGGGCTGGTGCAATTGACGCGCATCCACCATGGAGAACGTCGCAGCAAGGTGAAGCTGGTGGATGGGGTGGATGTCAACGCCTGCCTCGAAGCCTTTCAGCAGCGCATCGCCCTGCCTGTAGGCAAATGTGCGATACTCTTCTTCGGACTCACTGGGAGCTACGCCGTAGATGTTGGGAATGTGGGCGGCAAAGATATAGTTTTCAATGCGATTGATGAACAGGGAGAGCTCGGTGGAGAGGTAGCGACCATTGTAGTCGAAGCCCAGGTCACCCTGCCAACTATGCTCGGGACGAAGGTTTGAGTTGCCTATTTCGTAGCGAAGCGTACCGTGGTGAATGCCGTTGCTGCCCAGCTCACTGAGGTTGGGAGCACGGAAGCCTCGGGCTGCATTGGCGCGGATGTTCCAGTGCTTATTGACATGATAGACAGCCCCGAGCGAACCGCTCAGCGCATTGAAGTCACGCGTGAAATCGGAGAAATGTTCCACCCCGTCATCCCAGAGGGTGTGGCTGTGCAGATGGCGGTAGTCGAAGCGCAGACCACCGCTGAGCGTCCAGTGCTTGAGGCTCTTGCTGGCTGTGGCGAAGATGCCGATGTCGAACAGGTTGTAGGCGGGAATGAGGTACTCTTCGCCTGCGTTCTGCGAACGTTGGTACATGCCGCCGATGCCAGCATTGAGCTTCCAACCCTCGAAGGCGTTGTAGGCGTAGCGGGCATCGTAGGTGAGGGTGTGAAGGAGGAAGTCGAGGCAGGGGTCGCTGCTTCCCTCGGGAGAACCCTCGGGAACAGTAACAGGGGCTTCGTGGTGTTGGTCTTCACCTTCGTGTTGGTCTTCACCTTCGTGGTGGTGGTCTTCACCTTCGTGGTGGTGGTCTTCAAATTCTTGGCGGCGGTTGTGCTGGTAGCCGATAATGGCTTTGAGAAGGCCGTCACCGAGGGTGAATGAGTTGTCAAGGACGGCTTTGTAGTGGCGGATCTGCTGATAGGGCAGGGCTTTGCAGTAGGTCTTGAGGTTGTTGCCTGGGTATTGGTCTTCGTCGTAGAGGAGGTTGCCCGTTTCTGGGTCGCGTTCGCCTTCAGTCATGCTGGGTGTGATGTGGTAATAACCGAGGGTGAGATGCGAGAAACCCCAGTTGCGGTTGATACCGAGCAGGGCGTTGGCAGCGCGCTCATGGAACTGAGTGCCAGGCACGTAACCGTCGTACTTATTCTTATAGGCATGAGCGAACTTCTCGCTGTAACGACCGTTCCACACGAAGCCCTTCTTGTTGCCGCCGAAGCGTAGCGAGTAGTCGATGAGCCCGCTGTTCGTTTGGTATTCGGTGGAGATGTTGGCACTCATGCGACCATCGGCTTCGATGGCTTCGGGGTGGAAGATGACGACACCTGCCATTGCGTCAGAACCGTACATCAGTGAGGCGGGTCCCTTGAGAATCTCTACCTGCCCAATGCCTTGACCGTCGAGTTCTATGCCGTGCTCGTCGCCCCATTGCTGTCCTTCCTGTCGCACGCCGTCGGCCACAGTGACGATGCGGTTGTAGCCTAAGCCGCGAATGATGGGTTTGGAGATGCCAGCACCTGTTGTCACCTGCGCTACACCCGGTTGTTTGGCTACGGCTTCGATGATGTTGGAGGATGCCGTCTGGCGCAACGTTTTCTGCGTGACGACGCTGACGGGCGTTGCCGACTGTTTGCGCTTGATCTGTCCCACAGGGCTCGAAACGACTACTTCATCAAGGTCGAGGTGATGGAAATAAATGTCGGCTGAATCTGGCTCCGATTGGGCTGAAGCTATCGTACATACACACAATAGCATCAGCGCAATATATGCTGATTTCATAAGATAATGTGTTTGTTAAATGGTGAGTAATAATTTAATAAAGAGGGCGTTGTACTACTCACCAAAGGGCGGAGCCCGCGTCGCATTCAGCTTGTTTTCCCTGCTCACATACAACGCGTCACATTCGACATAACGTTGTCGGCGTTGCAGGGTAAGCGCGACTGTCAAGACACCTGTGGCGGCCACAAAGCTCAGGCTGAGGAATTGACAGAGGACGCAATCGTGGATATTGTCGAAGCCGGCAGACAAATGTCCTGCGTGGGTCTGATGGTTAATGCACGCGCTACAGACGGCAGTGACATCGCTGTCAACTTTGTGAACGTGAAGAGCTGACAAAGCTGTCATCGGCACGAAAACCGATAATAGCAACCATGCGTAAAGCTGTCTCCTCAGTTCTTTTTTCATTGTGGCTGCAAAGATAATGTGTTTTTTTCATTCTTTTGTGCGGTCATCTAATTTTTTTGTATTACCTTTGCACACGTTAACAGAAAGCAAGAGATTATGTTCTCAGG
>CAJORF010000119.1 GCA_905236985.1 uncultured Bacteroidaceae bacterium
CTGTGTAGTAAAGATTGACCTGATGGATTGGCGCGTTCTTATCCCGTCTGACGCTGCTGTTTTGCAGGTGGTCGTATGGCACTCCATCAGCCTGTAGGTCATCATCATATTCGCTGCGGGTCTTCACGTAGTCGTAGGTATTTTGGTAAAATCCACCGAAAGAGTGGTTATCATTGACTTGGTAGTTTAAGCCGAATCGACCTTCCAAGAAGGGATTGCGTGCATTATTTTTCTGCTTATTGTTAATCACCCACAGCGTGTCGGCACAGATGGTCTGTTCGAACTCGCCACGGCCCCATCGTTTGTTATAGGCGCCGAAGAGGTTGGCGAACAACTCCAGACCGCCCGTGCGATAAGTCAGATTGATTCTCTCATTATTGGCATAACCACGTCCACAGCGAGACCACGATGATAGCTCCACGCCCAGTCCCTCGCCTGCCGCCCGCTTGGTGCGGATAATGATGACGGCATTCACTGATGCATCATAGCGGGCGCCGGGATTCTGGATGACCTCCACACTGCGAATCATGTCCGACTGTATGTTTCTCAGCTCGTTCAGGTCGGTCAGTTTGCGGTTGTTCAGATAGATGAGCGGCGCGCCCTTGCCTAAGATTTCGAATCCTTCGACACGCTTGGCAATCATCGGCACGCGTGTGAGTACATCCTCTGCCGTACCTAACCGTTCCATCACCGTGCCTTCTACATTCATTATCAACGAATTGCCTTGCAGCACCACCTTCGGACGCTCACCTTGTACGACCACGCCGTTCAGCGTATAGTTGTCAGGCTGCATCCGTATAGTACCCACTGCGGGCTGACTGCAGAGCCTCCAGACGGTCTTGTAACCGACGTAGGAGATTCGGGCGAGGACGCGCCCGGTGTCGTAGGGGACGGCGAAGTAGCCAGCCTCGTTGCTCACGCCTCCACCAACGAGAGAGGAATCTGATGGATGAAGCAGGTAAACATTGGCGTAGCTGACGGGCTGGCCCTGTTCGTCGACGATGGTTCCTGTCAGTCGCCGCTCGGTCTTGTGCGTACACTCCACGAAGATTTCGTGGTCGTCGGGCTTTATGGTCATGCGGACGGGATAGAATCCTATCATCTGCTGGATGGCATCGGGCAGCTTCATATTCTTAACATTTATGGTGATGAGGAAGTCCTCAAGCTCGTTGTAGATAAAGCTGATGGTATAGTCATTCTGCTCACGGCTTAATTCAAGCAGGGCCTCGCTGAGCGACACATCATTATATTGCCGGGTGATGCGCTGGGCCAACGCTGCGCTAAATGACAAATGAAAAAGGATAAAGAATATACAGAGCCGTCTCATCTTACAATCAGTTTTTCAGGTTCACGGATGATGTTTACTGCCTCAAAGTTATTCAGTCGCTTCAGCACCCGGTCGAGGCTCTCATTGCGTTTCCATTCGAAGTGAAGGCGGAGCTGACGAGTTTCTTCCCGTTGGAATTCAACGTCGATTCGGTAATAGATGGCCATCTCATGGAGCATCGTATCAAGCGGAACATTGTCGAAAACACGTGGCTCTACGGCGATGGTGTCCTCTGGAAGTGAAGAGTGAAGAGTGAAGAGTGAAGAATCTGCTTCCGCCGTAATGCCTGTTGTCTGCGTAGCCTCTGTCCGCTGATAATGACGCACAATGTGAATGGCAGCAAGAGCAATGCCCGATACCATGATTATGCCGATGACAGAAGCCGCGATTTGCAGCCAACGGCGCGATGTACGTATGGCAGTATGCCGATGGTTAAACTCCTGCCAGGCCGCATCAATGTCTGGCATTTGGTCGAGGTCATCCATCATGGCCTCTATTTCCTGGTCGGAATACTTCTCGGGGTGCTCCTGCATGTCGCGGAAGAGTTTTTTGTCTGGGGTCTGCATAGTCCTTACTTTTTGAAATGGTTTCTGACTAAGTTCAAGGCGTGCGAAAGATGTTTCCAAACGGCGACACGGCTGATGCCCTCGGCGGCAGCAATCTCCTCGTAACTGCATCCGTCATTGAAGCGCAGGCGGAAAATGCGCTGTTCTTGTGCAGACAGATTACTGGCAACAAACTCATCGATGTCCGTCAGACGTTCGTCCTCGGTGTCGCTGTCAAAAGCTTGCTCTGTCGCCAAGTCCTCTTCCATCCGCAGTCTCACTTCTTGATGCCGGATGCGCTTAAAGCACTGGTTGCGGACACTCGTCAGCAGGTAGTGCCCTGCAGTGTCGGGCATCAGCGCAATCTGCCGATGAAGCAAGCCCGCAAAGATGTCGCTGACCACATCCTTGCTTTCCTGCTCGTCATAGAGAATGGTGCGTGCCACCCTCAGCATCTTGGCGTAGTGCTGCATGAACAACTGCTGAATCGCTTGAGTTTCCATCACGTCTTTTTATTACAAGACCCTTCAGAAATTGAAAATGCTAACCTCAATACATTTTAATTTAATGCTGTCTTTAAAATATTCTTCAGCAGATAGGTGGCGTTCTGGTTTCGGGCTATACCCTCGGAGAGATGATAGGTGTAGGTGATATTATGTTATATGCCAGCAAAATATCGCCTTTTCCAAACGCATCAGGGCGGGCATGTACGAGAGAAAGAACAGCCCGCCCACTGACGCGTCTAAAAGCTGTTTTCCTTACTTAAGTCGTTCAATGCTCATGTCGAACAGCTGTTGTATGAAATCATCCTTGGTTTTGTTTCGCAGTTTGTGAATCTCTGTTGCCACCATATTCTTCTCCACGTCTTCCAGCGACTTGGCATTCTTGCAGAGCTTGTAGATGGATGTGGCATAATGGCTGGCGGCTGTGCCGTCGGGGTTCTTCAAGAAGAGGTTCTTATAAGTATTGAACTCGCTGAGCCACGACTCCGAACTCTTCTGTCGATGGAAGAAGAGGGAATCGGAGTCGAACACAGAACTGCCGTCGAAGGGGAAACCGCTGCCAAACGAGAAACTGTTGCCGTCGACGGTGATTTCTCTCCCGTTGACGCGGATAGCCCTTGCTTGTCGGCTTCTGCGATACTCCTGCGTTGTGGCGTAAGTGACGATGAGCTTGCCTGTAATCTCTTTCCCTCCCTCGCACCATTCCATCGCGTAGGCATACCGATGCGTCTTGCTCTTGTCGTCAGGGTCAAGAAAGAGCGCGTAGATGTAGCGTGAGTTCTTGATACTGCCTATGGGATAGCCGTTTTCTTCGCCACCCACCGCCAAACTGGTATAGTTGTATGATTTGTTTTTGGCAGATGTGGAACTCATGCTGTAGGCCTTTTCCTTGTCCTGTTCGAAGGCTTGAATGATATCGTCAATAAAATTGTGATGCGATGCGGGGATGGTGAACTCATAGACGTCAAGCTGTCCCGTCTTGGTGCCTGTCTCCGGATTTTTGTTCAGTTTGTGGGTAGATTCCACCTTGGTAGAGGTGTCGGTTATCAGTGCGTTGAAGGCCCGTTTGATGTGACCTTGTGCATGGACTGTCTGTAGGCTCAGCATCATGATGCTGACTGCCAGGAATAGTTTACTCTTCATATGCAATTAATTCTGTTTGTTCGTTGATATAGATAATGGTACCATCTTCTTGCATGACGGGGATATAGCCAAAGGCTGCCAACTGGGCCTCAATGATTTCCTGCTCTGCCTGCGCTATCTGTCTTTCCACGTCTACCTGTTTCTGCTTGGCCTCTGCCATCAGGGCGTATGCCTTGGCGTAGTCGTGAATGGTAGGCTCTAGCTTGCGCATCCGTCTTTTCTTAGTTCCAGTAGGCTTCGGCAATTCCTTTTGTTGTATCGTGGTGTCGGGGGCCACAGTCACCGTTGTAGTACTGTCGGCTTGAGCCACCAGCGATTTCGCTTGTGAAGGCTCCGTCTGTGGCGAGGGAACAGCCATATAGATAACACCGGCAATAATGGCAGCAATGGCTGTCCAGCGTAGCCAACGGCGTTGATGTTTGGCGTCACATCTCATCGCCTCGATTTCCGCAAACAACAGACGGTATGGTTCCCATTCTGCCGGTACAGGATTATGGGCGAAATATTGGCTAAGTATGGCCTCTTCGTCGACTGTTGAAGTGCCGTCCATATATTTTTCGAGCAGCTTTGCGATGTATGCCTTCGTGTACTGTGTCATAAGTTGTTTCTTCGTTTAATGTCTTCTAATAATGATTTTCGTGCCCTTGCCAGCAATGTGCTTACCGATGTGGTCTCTATGCCTAACAATCGGGCTATCTCTTCGTGAGTGCGCCGCTCCACCTGTCGCATATATAATAAGGTGCGTTGTGTGGTGGGCAGTTGCTCCATGCGTTTCGTTAGCCACTGGTCGTTCTCCTTCATCTCCAGTTGTTCGTGGGGACTTGCGGTTATGCTGAACGTCATCGTCTCATTCAGTGCCTCAGGCTTTCGTCGCCGCTGGTGGTTTATCAACAGATGTCGAGCCATCAGCGTTGCCAGTGCCTCGATGGAGTCGTAGTGTTCCAGCTCGTCGTGCATCTGCCACAGGCGGAGCATCACATCCTGTGCGATGTCTTCTGCCTCGTCTCTGCCCGCTCCGCAGCTCA
>CAJORF010000120.1 GCA_905236985.1 uncultured Bacteroidaceae bacterium
GAGTGCCGAGCCGTTGTGCGACAGCCAGGGACATCGTTATCTCCGCATCCGCTTCAATAAGAAACCAAACTGGCGTTATCCTGTCATTACGGGCTCAATGCTCGTTGACCTCGACAGCTTGCACGTTCTCTCCTTTAATGGTTCGCTCGACGGAAAGGTCGCTGTTAACAGTCGCTCTTTCCTTGATCAAAGAGGCTTCACCTTCCATCCGAGTGCCAGCATCTATTACGATTTCCGTCACGACCACGGTTTCACCGAAGTCTGGCACGCCGGCTTCCACACCACATCCTCCCTTCTCTTCCGCATTTATGCCGAGGAATGGTACATGCTCATGAACTGCAGCGACCAACAAACTCCTGATTCCAGTGCGCTGCACAACACCGTCCTACGTATGTACGACGAGGAACAGCTTTCACCCCATCGTCCCATTCCCCTGGGTTCCCTTATCCCGCCTTTGATTACTTTCGACATCTTCAGCGAAAAGGCCGATTGGCGCTGGATCATGTAGCCTTTCGTTTCTGTGCGCATCAGCTTATGTGATGATGTCGGAGAGGTTGATGATGTGATGACCGCCAGTGGCGAGTGCTTTGGCTTCATCGCTGCTGTGATGAATGTGGAGGTTCGCCGGCATCGATGTGCAGGCAGCGGCCAGAGCCACGTCATCGCGATCGCTGGCGTAGGAGTGAACCTGCACCTCGGGATGCACGAGGGCGAACAGCAGGGCGAACTGCCCGCGTCCGGCGTTGATGATGTTCACGCGTTCCATGTCCTTGGTCTCGTAGCCATCGATCCACTGGCTGAAATCATCGTAGTGCTTCAACAACCGTCTCGTCTCGCGTTCCACCTCGATGCCCTTATACATATATTTGTATATGAGGAAATCGTGGTAATAGTGTGTCGTCTCAATCTCGCGGCACATCTGCCGGAAATGATCCTGATAGATATGGCGGAACGTCTGCGAGATGAGCTGCTCCGTCTCGCCGTAGCTATCCAGCTCTGTGGCTGTCACGCGAGTGCCAATCTCTACGTCAATGCGTCCGCGCGGGGGGAAAGCACTGCCGCGAGTCATGATGTGTGCCGTGCCGTGCAGGAAGATGGGCTGTATGTCGGCCTTGAGCGCGCGTGCCAAGTTGAAGGCTCCCTTGTGGAAACGGGAGATATGATCGCCGAACGTGCGCAGACCTTCGGGGAAGATACACACACTATAGCCCTTGGACAGGGCTTCGGACACCTGTTCGCGCAGCTGGTCGTAGGGCTGATGGACGTTGAGGAAACCAGCCAGACGGAAGAAGTGGTGTACGATGGGGTTACGCCACACGCGGTCGCCGATGACGATAACGATCCTTGGGTCAAGGGCCAGGATGTAAATCGGATCCAACAGCGACTGATGGTTGCACAGGATGATGCTCGGGCGCGAGAAGTCGGTCTTCTCCTGACCCTTGATATATGCGGGTACACCCCAGATGTGGGTGATGTCGGCGTACATCGAACGCTGGATCACGCGGTGCATCCATAGCTCGCGCTCACGCTTGCGCCAGCCGCCAGGAGCTGCTATCAGCCCACACACCGTGCCGTAGGCAACCTGGAAGAGATACACGCAAGCGCAGTACGTGATGCGGATCACCTGCTCGATGGTCACCGGCACACGCCGGGGCTTACCGTTCGTATGCGTGATCCAGTGGAACACGTAGGGAGGCAGGTAAAATGCCATCAGCACCACCGTGAACATCCCAACGATGGTCACTTCTGCCAGCGAGTGTAGTGCGGGATGGCGCGCCACGATGAGCGACCCCATACCGATGAACATAATCAGCGCGGAGACGATGATGCTGTTCTTGAACGACGGCAGCACCTTCTTCCGATAGGCATACTCGCTGATGAGACCTTCCGTCATGAAGATGGTGTAATCGTCGCCCTGACCGAAGATGAAGGTGGCGAGAATGACGTTCACGATATTGAACTCTATGCCAAAGATGCGCATGATTCCGAGGATCCAGATCCAGCCTACGGCCATCGGCAGGAAAGCCAACAGACTCAGCTCCAGCCGCCCAAACGACAGCCACAGGAACAGGAACACGATGAAACCGCAAGCGAAGCCGATATAGTTGAAGTCATTGGACAAGGACTTCGCTACCGCGCTGTTCATACCGGTGAAGTCGAAGGCGTAGCCGTCAGTGCCGAGGGCGGCGTTGAGGGTCGTTTCGAGGGTAGTGCGCGAGCTCGAAGGACGCTCCACGCTGATCACATCCACCACGGAGCAGGCACCTGTGCTGGTACTGAACGCGTTGCTGAGCAACACCGAGCGCACGGGTTCGAAGTAGTTGAAGGGCTGCGGCGTATAGCTGGCATTCACGATCTCCGCAAAGCCGCTGAAGGCCGTCGCGCTGAAGCCGTATTTCGGGGCTTTCGCCTGCACGAGAGCCAGCACCTCGTCGCGGTGTGCCGCCCAATAAGCGTTCCAGCGGTCGATCCTGCGCTGCTGTTCCTCGGTGGAGCAGACGAAGTCGGTCACATCGGTGCAGTGGCTGAGAGCGTTTGCACTGCGCAGGCTGTCCAAGAGCGGCGTGATGCGGCGGCGCACGTTGAGTGCCTCCTCCCACGTCTCACCTTCCGCGACGAGATAGACATTCGTTGTGTCGTTCAATCCCGCCGACGCGTGGAGACCGCTCAACAGCTCCTTCTGTTCAGCATTCATGTAATTGATATGCTGCATATTGGTGTCGAACGAGGTGTCGAGGCTGAACCATCCGAACAGTAGCGTTAGCACCACAACGATGAAGGAGAGGAGAGGGGAGAGGCGTTTCGTGGCTGAACGTGATCCTTGATAGCGGCGCAGGAAGGGGTGATGCAGCAGACGGGAGAAGAAGCGCACAAAGGGCAATCGTTCCGGACCATGATGAGCCTCGGTCTTCACCAGATGTGGCAGGAACAGCAGCACAAAGAGGATGGTGCCAACGAGCATGAAGGCCGCGAACAACCCCAGGTCGCGCAGTGCAGGAGCGTCTAACGGAATCAAGCTGGCAAAGGCACCTACGGTGGTGATATTGCCGATGAGCAGCGGTGCCACCATATCCTTCAGCACCTCGCGTGCTGTGCCGCCGTGGTCGGTATGTGCTATGAAATGTAGGGGATAGTTCACGGCGATACCGATGATGATCGAACCAATGCCAAGCACGATGAGCGAGACATCGCTGCGCACCACAGCCATGAAGCCCATTGCGAAGAGCCAGCCAAACACGATGGCCAGGCCGATGAGCAGCAGGTGCTTGACTTTGCGGAAGGCAAACACCAGCAGCAACAGGATCAGTGTCACTGCAATTGAGATGGCCCACTGGCTGTCGGCCTTGATGCGTGCGGCGTTTCCCACGGCAATCACGGGCGAGCCGGTGATGCCCACCTTCACCTCAGGCACGTCATCCATCGTCTGTTGCGCTGCGCTATCCACATAGCTGACCAGACGGCTGTTCTGCGCGGACTCCATCGCTCCGAAGGGCGACTTCACCACGGCCACTGCATAGCGATGCCCAGGCGTGTAAAGGTAGCCATCGTCAATCTCAACAGGCAAGTTGCGTTGGCGGGCTTGCAGACGCGTCATGGCTGGTGAGAAGAGTTCGAGCGGGTCATAGGCTATGCTCGGTGTCAGGATGCCAGTCGCCGGCATCATCAGCATCTGCACGTCGGTGGCTAACTGGCGGTCGGCGAAGTCGGGGTCGGACAGCAGCCGCTCCATTCTCACGTAGTCGGAATCAACGAGCATCAGTGGGATATTCTGATAGATGAAATCCGTGATGCCCAGCACTTTGTCGAAATCCACCTGCGTCATCACCTCGCCTGTCATCTCCTTGCCAGAGCCCGATTGGAGTCGCTCGGCAAAGCAATCGACAGCATCTGTCAGCGCCGCATCGTCCGTGGCGCTACTGTCTTTCATCTCGAACAGGGCAAACACGCTCTGACCGCCGGAGATGTCCTGGTACAGCGTGATTGCTTTCTGCTCATTCCCGCTGATGGGCAGGAAATCGTAGATATTCTCGTTGTATGTCAGTGACGCCATCATGGCCACCAGCACGCCCATCGACGCGATGAGGAGACCCATGCACAGGCGGCGTCGGCCCTGGAAGTAATCGAATATGCGGAGGAAGAACTGAATCATTTGACGGCGTCGTTGAGGTCAAGGAAGAACTGACGTTCCAGCAACGCTATCTGGTGAAGCTGGTCGCCAAGATCGTTGTAGTTTTTCTCGTTGTCACTGCGCTGCTTGAAGATGCGAGCCGACGTGTAGGCGAACTCGCGCCACAGGTCGCCAATCTCCGTGATGCGGCGCGAGAAGTCATTCAGTACCGTCAAGCCTGTGCGCTCGGCGGCCTCCTGAAGGAATGCACCGTACAGGAAACGGAAACCAGCACCGCCCGTGCCGATCTCTTCCAGCATACGGATCACCTGCGCCAAGTTGAGCTTTGCACGCCGAGCACCCATCGTCTGTTCCCACGTGCGGATGCGCACTGAAAGGTATTCGATGCCGTTCACACCAACAGGCTTCACCCACTTAGGCTCGCTTGTCATGAACCAGCACGCTTTCTTGATGCTCTTGATGATGAGCGCGTTCAGGTCTGGTAGCTCATCGGGCATACGCGTGATGTGGTACATCTGACCCATCAGGGGATACACGCCGCCTTTCGGAAAACGAGCACGCATGAGATCCTTACGCGAGATGGTTACCTTCTCCACTGCGTTGGCGTCCAGCACCGTGTAGTCACCCGTCCGTTCATCCTTTCCTGTGATGGCAATGTTGTGGCCGTTGAAGTGAAAGCGGTACTCCAGAGGCATATACGGCAGGTAGTACATACCCACAACGCAGCCCACTGGCTCACGCTTCTCCATCAGCAGATAGTCCAGCTCCCGCATCGCTTTCTCCTTGCTCAGGAAAAATTGGGTACGGGTCTCCACGCCCAGCATCTTCATGATGCGCTTGAAAAGCACACCGGGGAATGTGCGAAACGACGTCACAGGCATTCCGCCCATCTTCAGGAAAGGGATATGGGTGAAGAAGATGCCGTAGGCCAAACCGAAGATCATCGGCTCAGACAGATCAAGGCCGTGGTAGCGCAGCAGCGTCGAGATCGCGCCGTTCTCGCAGTGGGCATTGGGGCGGTGTTCTAAGTTGAGTTCCATGATAAGTCTATGTTGGGATGCTTTTCAGCTCTTCGACACTGATGCGCAGCACGTCCGCGTAGGTTGTCAGCATCGCATCGTCCAACTGGGCGAAACCGTCCGGCTGGAAATGTTTCCTCACCGTGCGCTTCGACACGCCGGCATAGTCGGCCAGCAAACCCTCGTCCATCAGCCCACGCGCCGCGTGATAGGCCAGCGGACTCGCCTTGCCCGCCCGCACGTCCGCGAGGATCGACTGGCACTGCTCGTCAATGTCTTCCATGATCACGTCCAGAGCCAGATTCTTCGGCTCCCAGCCTGAGCTCATCACCCGCTGGTAGCGGCCTTCGCTATCCACGGCATAATCCGTGTCGCGGATCACTGTGCCCTTCATGTATTTCAAGTCTTGGGGAACTTCTTCTATCTTCATGGCTTACACGGCTGTTAGCATACAATAACAATACGAGAAACGGGCACTCTCTGGCACCATCACCAACACACGTTGTCCCCGCTTCAGCTGCCCCGAGTGCATCAGTCCCTCGATGAGAGAGAAAGCCGACGCTGACGCCAGGTTGCCCACGTGGGGCAGATTCACAAACCATTTGCTGTCATCGAAGCAGAAACCGTGCGAACGGCACTCAGTCTGGATCCTATCCCAGAAATACATCGAGGACAGATGTGGCAGGAACCAATCGACATCCGATGCCGTGAAGTGGTGCTTCTCAAATAGTTCCAGCAGGAAATCCACGCCAAGTGGCACAATGCTCTCACCCAGGATCTTCGTGTCCTGCTTCAAGGCAAACAGCGAACGCGTCAGCCACTCGTTCTCAGGGTACATCGACCAGCCTTGCAGCCGACCCTCCGCGTCCTTCTCGCCACCAGCGTACATACACGTCGGACGGCTGTTTGCAAACGATGTGATCTCTATCCAATCCACACGAAGCGACACGGCACCTGCCGCAGGCTTGCCCTGCAACAGCAGCGCATAAGCCCCGTCACTCAGCATCCAGCGCAGGAACTCCTTCTCGAATGCCAGCATCGGGTACTTACGCACACGAGGCAGCTGTTCAGACTCTTTCTGGAAATACGAGGCGCGCATCCAGGCAGACATGCGCTCCGAAGCCGCTGCCACTGCATTCAGCGTCGGATCCAGCTGCACCGCCATACAAGCGTACTTCAGTGCATCCGCTCCCGCGCAGCACGAACCTGCAAAAGACACCACCTCTATGTGGCGGTCACCGCCCAACTCGCCGTGTACCATCACACCGTGCGATGGCATCACTTGTTCCGGCGAAGCCGTACCGCAGGCCAGCACGTCGATGTCTTCCAGACCAAACTCTTCGTCCGTCAGACCCCGGATAGCCTCCGCACACATCTCAACGCTCGTATGCGTCACATCCCCCTCTCGGTTCAGCGCATAGTAACGCTCCTTGATTCCATTGTGGTACAGGATCAACGCCTTCGCACGCGACGGCTGACCATCCACCATACCCAGATAGTCCTCCATCTCATCATTCCCGACAGCCTTGTTCGGCAGGAATCCAGCTGCCCTATTGATATATACTTCCACCTCCTTGTATGATTATTTTTTTAACTTTCTTAATCCTTTATTCAGAGAATAAATCACCGGACTCCACGGCGACACCACGAACAGTACCGTCATCAAGTACCAGTCAAACAACTTCACACGCCAGCGGCGATGCGGATCGCGGAAACCGCCAGCCCTGCGGACAAACTTCGCCCAGAAACCAAACATCCTGTGCCCCGTCTGCTCCATGAACATCACCACAGGCTTCTCATGCACAGCACCAGCTGCATCCAACTGCGACTGCAGACATGTGAAATCACCTTTCGCCGCAGCATCTCTGATGATCGCACCGAAGCGCGAAGCTTCCTGTATATCCTTTTCCGTGATGCCTGCCGCTGGCAGCAGCCACGTCCCTTCCTTCTTGCCATAAACCAGCCAGCGGATGATCGTCACCAGGCTCACCAGATTTGGACCCTCGTCCTGAAGCAAAATATGTCCCACGAACTGCCCACCGGCCTCCTCCACATACCCGCGCACCTTCTCGCGCGTCATCAGCCACATATTGCGGCAAGCGTTCACGAACACCACAGGACGGCCCTGCAAGTACACCCGAACGGCAGCGTCCATGAAAAACGACTGCAAGGGCAACGAGGGCGACAGGAACCAGGACTGACCCACTACCAACACCACATCCGCATCAGCCACATCACGCAAATCCATACGTTCAATGCCCGAGGGAGGCATACCCAAACGTGTCTCGGGGAACGTGTCGAAGAAAATATCGCGAGGCCAGGGAAACGGATAACGCTCCACCGGCACGATCTCCTTCATCACAACGACACCGCAACCATCTTCTGACGACAATGGACCGGCGATACGCTGCGCAACACTCAACGCCTGACCGCTCTGTGTATAATAAAAAACTACAGTCTTCATCTCCTATATCTCACTTTTCCCAATTTTATAATTTTATAATTTTATATTTTCTAATAATTCATTTTTTCATTTTCACCTTCATCGTCGCGCAGTTTCTCCCCGCTTCATCCTCCACACACACGTTTGCGCTCACCGCCAGCTCATCTTCGCACACCTTTGCGAACCTGAACACCAGCACCCCCTCGTTGCCTATTGCCTTTCGGAATCGGATATTCGGCGCGACCTGCAGCTGCAACCGCTCGCCCAACTGCTCCTCCGTCAGCTCCACCGCCATCTTCACCAGACACACCCCTGGCGTCATGGGATGGCCTGGGAAGTGCGCGTCATAGATGAAGTGCGCCGGATTCAGACGCACAAGCATGGCGAAGCCGTCAGTCGTCGCCTCGCTGTTGAGGATCTCGTAGAAGTCGCCTTGCAGTCTCATTTCGTGATGTCAAACAAATGGCCATCTATTGCACCGTTCGTCTTCACGTTCGTCAGCGTCACTACCGTCGCGTCGCCCGTCTTCTCCGTCATCTTCACACTGCTCACCATCGTCTGTGTCGCATTGAACGTCACCTCTATCACGCTGTAGATCTGCTTCAGCTCCTTCTTCTTGGGGAACATCTTCGCCATGTACGTCCCGTCCTTCACGTAGATCTCCACCGTGAAGTCCGACGTGCTCTTCAGACCCGCACCCGTGATACAGTTCAGGATGATGTCCGTGATCTGGCGGAACATCTTATTTCCTTTCACGTCGATGTTCTTCGTCGATTTCGTCGATTTCAGCTGCACCTGGTCACCATTCAGGATGAACGTGTAGTCGTAAGGTGCCACATACTGCCACCGCAGCTTCGACGGACGCTGGAAGTACATCACGCCGTGCGACTTCATATCCGAACTCAGCAGCGACATCGACTTCGTCTGCGTGAACTCGCACTCCATGCTGGCCATCGCAGCCGCCGCCTTATCAATCTTCTCCAACACCTCACGCTGCACATCAGCCGACACGCGCGTCTGCGCCATACCACCAACCGGCATGAGCCACAGCAACACTGTCGCTATTGCCGCTTGTAATGTACAATGGTTCAAGTATAATGAATAACTTTTCCTTTTCATAATATGCAATATTCTTTAAATTTGTCAACTCGTCAACTCGTCAACTTGTCAACTCATCTGTCAACTATTTCGCAATCAGCACGCACCCCGTCAGAATGAGCAGCACACCAATCCACCTCACCAGCGGAATCTCCTCGTGGAAGAATATGATGGCAGCGAACATACCCATCACGTAGCTCAGGCTCACCATAGGATAAGCCATACTCAGAGGGAAGGACTTGATGATATACATCCACAGCACCGAACCCGCTGCGAAGCACAAACCACAGCACGAAAACTGCCAGTTCGTGAACAAACGACCGAAGTAACGCCAAGTGAATGAGAAATCACCCACCTCCGTCAAGCCATACTTCATCAGCACCTGACCCGCCGTCAGCAGCAGGCTCTGAATCACCGATATAGGCAACAATCTCGTTAACATGACTTTCTTATATTTTATGATTTTATGATTTTACGATTTCCCAATTCTATATTTTTATTTTTTTATAATTTTTCATTTTTCTAATTTTCCATCAGGTCACTGCAATCTTCATTCTCGCCCGCGCCACTATCTCATCCACCACCTCCATCCGCACCTCAGCCAGCGTCAGGTTCATCACCTGTTCCACCACCTCAATCCGCGTCCGCACCGTCTCGCCGATGCGTGGCCTTCTCATCACCTCAAAACCGCTGATCTCACCAATCACACCTATCCCCGCACCATTCCATTCCTCATTCTTATATTTTTTCATTTTTTCATTTTCCTTCATCAGGTACCCAATTCGTGCCGCACACGACTGTGCCATATTCTCCATCACACCCTCCGCCATCAGTTCATCGTCCTCCACGAACAGGCATCCGCTATCCACGACGAACCGCGTCACCGCATCCGTCGCGCCGCAGCTCTCCAGCACATCCACCACCACAAACGGTGGCCGCTGTGGTATCAAAGTGAGCACATCAATCATCATCTTTTATCTTTTCTCTTCTATTTTTCTCTCCATATATCTGAGTAGTTGAACCACTGGAGCGGATATCGCTCCATCATTGCTTCCAGCTCTGCCGTGTAGGCATCAGCCAGCATCTGACGCTGCTCTGCCTTTGTCAGACGCTTATCATAGAAGAGAGGATTCAGGTACGCGCTATACGACCCATCATCCTCCTTCATCGTACAAACCATATACACTTCTAAACCCCGCGTCACCGCCATCGCGAACGGACCGCGAGCCAGATACACCGTACCGCCGTGCAGCTGAGATGTAATCACCTTGCTCGATGTCATGAAACGGTCTGCAAACACGCTGATATACTCACCACACTCCAGCGCAGACACAATCTCATCGCTATGCGACACATCGGTTCCTATGGGGACCATCCTGATGTTCATCTCACCGAACGATAATTTCCTGTAGGCCATCAACGCTGCTTTCTCGCCCCCATACACCAACACATTGCACCGCTTGTCAAAGCGAAAAGAATAGCCCAGGATCTCGTTACAGCCGATGTGCGCGTTCAGCAACAGCAGCGAGGGCGCATCAGCTGACCTGTCGCGCGCGTGTTCAAAGCCGTGATACACAATCTCGAAATGACGGCCAGCATACATAGCGAACTTATCCACTACCGTCTGACCAAACATATAGTAGTTGCCGTACAATGAACGCAGGGACTGCCACCAGCCGTAACCACGACGCACACGGTAATAACGCCACGTCGGACGAGAACCGCGAGCCAGCAGCACGAACCATGGCACGACCAATACACCCATGAAGACATACACCGCACGCAGGTTCATACTGCGCAACAGTGCCACCAACCAGTGGTACATCCATCCACTTCCGTATGTTCTGCCTTCGTTCTTATTCATAAATCGGGCGCAAAGGTAATGAACTTTTACTACTTCACCAAAGAATTACACATTTTTTGGCATATTCAACACTTTAACAACAATCACTCACTCCAGTCATCTTCCCATACATCATACGAGACAGAAGACTTCACTTCTATAGAGCTCGCCCCAATCGATAAATTCCTATCAACTCCCACCTTCGGAGCAGTATTGGACATACTCTGGAGAAGTGTCTGTGCTACATAAATAACCGTCATCCTCGGCCTAATATATTTGCTTTTCATTGCTTAATTATATATTTAAGTGTTAAACTCTTTTTCTTTTCTGTTTTTCTCTTTTCCTTTATCTCATCTCATCATTCTCTTCTTTCCATTGATGACATAGATTCCCCGTCCTGCTTTCGGCACGCGTTGTCCAGCAAGATTGAAGATGCCACTGGTCTCTTTTGCGCTAACCTTCCGCACCTCTCGAATACCATCAGCTCGTTCAAAGACAAAGGTGAAGGGTTTAACATTACTTCTCTCAATGATACAATCAGCTGGCAACAAGGCTTTTCCAGCTGGCACTGTCCCTGCATTGACCATAACGAAGTTGTTGCCTGAAAGTCCAAAATATTCGTTATCCTCAATAGCGGTTGCTGCTGTGATTCCAACAAGCTTATTAGTATCACTAATATTTGTTCCCTCGGTGGCAAAAGGAATCGCAACACTTCCCGTTCCTGTTCCCTTTCTCATCATCAGCAGTCCTGTCCCAGCATCCACCGCGCCAGTTATCTGTGCAAACGTGATGGTATTGTCCTCATCAACCCCCGTGATCTGCCAGGCACTATATCCTGCCGTCTCATAATCCGAGAAGTCGAGCGGGTACTGAGAACTAAATGTTCCATAACCACTGGCATTCAAGTTGGCTGTAGTAGTGAATGAGGTACAGTAGTCGGAATATATAACTGGTATGACTTTGTAATTGATGACAATAGAGTTGACAGAACTTGCATTGCTGCCGTTCGTTAGGACAAAATAATCACAATTCAAAAAAGAACAGTCAAAGGTATAAACTTTACCTTCAGAAGTAGGTGTAATAGGTGTTCCATCAGTTGGGTTGGCTGTATCTCCAATCTTCAGCGTAATCGATTGGTTGATATCTTCATAGTCTATTACAATACTCTGAATCTTATACAAAGCATCTTGGTTATAGATGACACCAAGGCTATTAGCCCATTGTAACCATTTTCCTGCATAAACCTTTGTGATATTATACGTTAGCCCATCAAGTATATAATCGTCCGAATCAAGATCTGTTGTTGGAAAATTCTTTGTTTCAATGTTAAGCGTTTCTGAGGCGTTTTCTTCTTCGCCTAAACTTTTTTTCGAAAATACCGCATAATATGTCACATCGTTTGTTCCCATTGTTCTAGAAGAAACATAAGAAGGTGTGTCGTTTGTAGGTCTACTAATACTTTGTTCTGACCACCCAACAAAATAGTATCCACCTATTAAATTAGGTGGATTTGGAAAGGTGATTGTTGACCATTCAGAGTAATCGTGTGAGGATGTGATTCCATTGACAGAGAATGTCGCGGTGTGAGTAGGATTAGATTGATAGGTAATTGCGTATGATGCGCAATAGAGAGAGTTTGAAGTGGCTTCTATCTTGATTATAAGTTGTGAAGTAGTTGGGGTTATCTCAACATCTTTAGAAATATTAGTGTATGTTGTTGTATAACTACCATTCCACTTTGAATTTTTGAATGTCACATCAGAAGAAGAGCTACCAATAACATATATAAACGTACTTCCATCAATTGAATAAGATAATTTTCCAGCTCCTCCACTAGTGTTTGATTTCATACTCAAAGTGATATTGGAAATTGAATACCCATTATAACCTGATAGTGTTAGGGTTTGACTATTGCCACTTGTCATTTGCTCGATTCCACTCGAAGAGGTTGAGACAAATGTTGCAGAACTCCCTGATGGCGCAGTGCCTGTTGTTGTGACTGAATTTTTCGATTTGACGGTGTAAGTTACCGTTTCTCCCCACATCCTCCCTGCTCCGCAGACAAGCAAGGAGGCAACGAGGCTGAATTTGAGCATTGTGCTGAAATGAAAATGATGTTTCATAAAGTTATAATAATAGAATGAATGATGATTTATTGTTTTTTGAGTTGCAAAAGTACGACTTTTCTACAGATTCACCAAACTTTTCCATGATAAAATATCGATGGAACCTTACTGTTTCTTTCCTATTTTGGCGTTTTTCATCACAACTTCTCTCCACATTGCGAGCAGAACTTATCGCCTTTGCGCACTTTGGCATCGCAGCGCGGACAACGACCGTTGCGCACGGGGTCGCTCGTCGTGTCGATGAACGAAGCGGTAACGATACCTCCGGGGACGGCGATGAGCGTGTAGCCTAACAGCATGATGAAGGAGGAGAGCAGCCGACCTAAGTGCGTCGTGGGCGTGATGTCGCCGTAGCCGACGGTGCTGAGGGTGGTGATGGCCCAATAGATGCTGGTGCCGATATCCCGGAATGCGCTGTCAGGCTGTCCGCTCTCGATGATGAACATGAGGGTGCCGAGGCAGATGACGAGCACAAACACGAAGAGGAAATAAACGGCGATCTTGTGTAAGCTTCGTCCCAAGGCTTTGAGGAGCATCTCACCTTCATTCAGGAAGGAGAAGAGACGGAAGATGCGGAAGATGCGGATAAAACGGATGCTACGAAGAATGAGCAGATAGCGCGCTCCTGGAAGGAAGAATGTGAGGTAGGGCGGCAACACGGCCATCAGGTCGATGATGCCCCATCCGCCGAGGGCGTAGCGGCGACGACTCTCGGCGCAGTAGAGACGCGCGATGTATTCGACGGTGAACAGCAGGGTGAGCACAACCTCCAGCACGCCAAGGGTTATCTTTAGCCAATAGGGCAGAGAAGGATTGCTCTCGACAAAGAGGATGACGAGACTGATGGCGATGCAAATGGTCAAAACGACGTCAAAACGGCGACCAGCGGGCGTGTCATCGTTGAAGATGATGGCGCGTAGGTTCTCTTTTTGTAACCAATTTGAACTTTTCATATTCGGCGGTTAGGGATAGAAGCTATTGAACATCTTAAGGCACGAGAAAGCGGTCACCAGTGGAACTGATGACGGTGCGACGGTAGCGATCGGGATAGCCTGGACGGATGACGGGAACATGGTCGCCGCCAACGGTCTTCTTATACTGACCGTCCTCGGTCTCAGGCTTCTCTGTCATGTCATTGTACTTCACGATGATGCGTTCAAAGAGCTGACGCCAACGATCCATCATGAGGCCGGCGGCACGGACAGAGTAGGAGGTGAGGTGACTGACGGCATCAGTGGGGCTCATGGCAGCTGCCTCGTTCTCCACCTGTGCCTGCATCCGTTCGAAATCGTTGTCGAGGGCATCGCGGGCGTGCTGGAGCTCAGGGAAGAGCTGGCAGTAGCGCGGATAGACGAAGTTGGAAAGGGCGTTCTGCATCCAGTAGGCGCTCTTGGAGGAAAAGGTGAAGGGATCGGCTGTTTGAGCGGCGAAGGGTTCAGGGCAAAGCGTGGTGCAACAATAGACGGGCGTATAAGGCACCATATTGCCATCGTCGAAGCCGCACCAAAGGACGCCGCCGATATGGTTGGGCAGCCATGAGCGCAGCTGAGCCAGATAGGTGACGGCGGTCTGTTGTGTGGAAATGGGACGCTCGTTGAAGTATTTTCGACCATCGACCTCGAAATAGAGTGGAGTGGGGCGGTAGGGGGCCTCGTAGGGACCAGCACCGAGGTCTGAGGTCATGTCGAGAGGCGTACCCTCGAAATGGTCGCGCATGGCCTGCTTGAGGTCATTGAGCGTGACAGGGCGGTCTGGACGTATGCACCAGGGCATCTCCTCTACGTCAGCATCCTTGCCAAGGATGTAGGGAATGTACTTGTCCATACCCTGTGCACAACGATTGAAGAAGCTCCAGACGCGCGCCTCGCAGATGCGGCGAGCACTGAAATCATTGGGTGCATAAGCATCACGAAATGAGAAATCTGCATCCTTCCCGTTGAAGTAGCCCTTTTCGCGGGCAAAGGAGATGACATCCTTGGCGTAGAGACAGTTCTTCTTGTCCTTGAGGGGGAAGGTGGTGATGCGTGCCTGATTGGCATGGCCGGTGATGCAGTCATCGGGCAGACGCAGCGCGACCCAGACGGCTCCCTTGCGTCCAGGACCTTTGCCCACCATCTCCAGCACCCAGACTTCGTTGGGGTCGGCGATGGTGATGCTCTCTCCCTCTGAGCGGTAGCCATAGGTCTCGATGAGCTGCGTCCAAACATCGATCGCCTCGCGAGCTGTCTTGGCGCGCTGGAGGGTGACGTACATCAGCGAGCCGTAGTCAAAAAGCCCGGTGGTATCCACCAGTTCCTCGCGGCCACCAAAGGTCGTTTCCATGATACTGAGCTGCTGGTCATTGACCTGTCCAATAACGCCATAGGTATAGGGCGCCTCGGGGATCTCGCCGAGGTAGTTGTTGGTCTCGTAGTCGTAGAGGGCGCGTGTCTCGCCTGCGCTGTGGTGGCCGGCAGGATAGAAATGGAGGTAGCCATAAGAGCCGTAGTCGTCAGCTGCGTAGGTGATCATGACTGAGCCGTCGGCTGAAGCACCCTTGCCGACGATGAGATTGGTGCAGGCCATACCTTTTAATGAAAACAGGCAGGCGATCATGAGAAGATACTTTTTCATCATTTTTTTGTTGGGTATTGATTTAAATCTGGCGCAAAGTTACATATATTTTGCTGTTTTACGATTGAAATGCAGACTGAAATAAATGATGGAGTGACAAAAAGTCGATAAAAAGCACAAAAAAATATGAAATAGTGGCTAAGGTTGTCTTTTTTTATGTACCTTTGCACTCGTTTTCTAAAAAGCATGAAAAAAAGTATGAATTTATACATTCGCTATTTTGATGAGGAATGTGTGGTGCACTCGGTGGATGAAGCGTTAGGTTTCATCAGCACTTTTCAAGGTTTTACCATTACGCCGTCTTTCGAAGCTGAGTTCATCGACTATGTGAATAGCCCAATGCCTTATCCCAAGAGGTATAAGGTGCGTTCGCGTGTTTATTTCATCGTCATCAAGACTACGGCTGAGACGCTGGACGAGTTCAAGGCCAATGGTAAGGCTGGCATTGGCCTTGAGATGGGCGAAGGTGAGGTACACCGCGAGTTCCTGCGTCCGAAGGATCAGATTCAGGCCAGGCTGAATGATGAAATGCCTGGCTGGTACGAGGCTTCGCTGCTGTTCAAGCGTGTGGTGGTGGTGCCGGAGACGGGCAAGTTCGATTATATGGACACGGAGTTTGCTGCGCGCGTGAAAGCATACAGCGCAATGGATTGCTACAACCGCATTGTGGATCATTTGCGCACGCGCAGCGATATCGATCCCCGCAGCCAGTTCCCCTCAGCAAAAGGCAAGAATTTCCACTACACTTATCTCGGACTTAAACCATATTCGGAAATGATGGTCTAAGAATCAAATGAGCTCAAAAACAAACTGAACGTTAAACATCAAACAAATATGAGAACTATGAAACTGAAGAAATTATTCGTGATTTTGGGTATGGCGATGTTTGCCGTACCGGGAATGGCTCAATACGAGGGCACTCAATGGTATGACCGTATCGGCACCGGCGAAGACAGCCTGCGCACTCGTCAGAACCTGAGCTTGTTCCAGACGGCCATCAACAGCAGCAACTGGACTGAGGCTTACGAGGTCTGGAAACCTGTATTTGAGAAAGCTCCCTTCTCACAGATGGGTATCTACACCAACGGTGCCTACATGCTCGCTATGCTGATCCAGGGTGAACAGGATGCAGCTAAGAAGCAGGCTTACTTCCAGGAGCTGATGAACATCTACGACACGCGCGTCAAGAACCTCGATGGCCTGAACTCCTTCACACGTGCTGACCGTCGTGCCACCGAGGGTGACGTCATCGCTCGCAAGGCTTACGACTATGCAGCCTATGCTCCCAAGTGCGACCCGGGCTACACGCTCGACAAGGCTTACGCGCTATTCAAGGATGGTATCAACAAGATCAATGAGCAAGGCGGTCGCGAGGTCGAAGGTTTCGTGCTCGATATGTTCTTCCGCGTGAGCTATGCCAAGTATCAGGCTGACAACAACGGCTTCCGCGAGGCTTTCCTGCAAGACTATCTCGAGAGCAAGGAAGTCTGCGATAAGATGTTGCAGCTCGCCAAGGAAGAGCCCGACACGGCCAAGGCGCGCAAGATTGTGGAGAAGTACGACGCTCCGCTGAACACCATCGAAGGTCTCTTTGCAGAGTCCAAGGCTGCTGACCGCGAACAGATCATCGCCATCTTTACCCCGAAGATTGAGGCCAACAAGGACAATCTGGCTTATCTGAAGAGCGCACTGACGTTGATGGCTGCCAACGACTGCGATGACGATCCTGTCTATTATAAGGCTGCTGAGTACGCTTTCAACATCGAACCTTCCTACGAGTCTGCCATTGGTACGGCTCAGAAGTACTACAAGGACGGTCAGACGGCCAAGAGTGTGGAGTACTACAACAAGGCCATCGAACTCTGCTCCAACGACAACCTGAAGGGCAACATCGCCCTGCGCGTGGCTGCCGCAATGCGCAAGAGTGGCGACTTCAAGAGCGCTTACGAGTATCTCGACAAGGCTGCTCAGTACAATTCCGATCTTGAAGGAAAGTGCTTCATGCAGCGCGCCAACATCGCCACGAAGGCTAAGGAGTATGCCAAGGCTAAGGACTTCTGCGACAAGGCTGCCGCCGCTGACATCACACTGGCCGGACAGGCTCAGCGTCTGAAGACCAGCATCATCACCGTCGAACGCCACAATGCCGAGTATGCTGCACAGAAGGCGGCCTACGACAAGCAGCAGGCTGAACTGAAGGCTGAGGAAGACTTCTGGAAGGCTGGCAAGAAGTAAGGAAAAGCAGAATCAAAAAAATGATTGCCCCCATCATTCCCTCTTCGGAGGGTTGGGGGGCAAGCATAGAAAAAGAGGACACTTCGGTGTCCTCTTTTTGTGGTCGTCGGGGCGACCCGACTCGAACGGGCGACCGCCTGGTCCCAAACCAGGAGCGCTACCAACTGCGCTACACCCCGAAAACGGTTGCAAAAGTACTATTTTCTTGCGAGACGGCCAAATTTGTTGGAAAAAAAGTGAGCAAAGGCAAATAATTATTCCTTTTTCTTCCGTCTGCGACGCTTGGAATTGCTGGTTTGGGGCTGTCCGTCGCTGTTCTGTGGCTGCGATTGGGCACGCTGCTGCGGGAGACTGTCCGACTGGGGCTTTCCGCTTTGCTGGGCTTTTGCCCCACGATGCTTGCCTCCACCGCGACGCTTGCGGGAATGGTTGTTGCGACGGCTTCGTTCACCACGTTCGGTGTAGGCAGGTGCTTCCCCTAACTCTTCGGGCAAGGGTTCCTTGGGCACTTCCTTTTCGAGGAAACGTTCGATGGCGGCGAAGAGCGGCTGATCCTTCTCGCTGACGAGCGTGATGGCACGACCATCCTTGCCAGCGCGGGCTGTGCGTCCGATGCGATGAACATAATCCTCCTCATCGTGTGGTACATCGTAGTTGATGACCAGTTGGATGTCATCGATATCTATGCCCCTTGCCACAATGTCCGTCGCCACGAGTATATCTACCTGTCCTGTCTTAAAGCGATACATGACATCGTCGCGCTGTTCCTGCATCAGGTCGGAGTGCATGGCTTCGGCATTATAGCCCTTGCGCTTGAGGGTGATGGCTACGTCCTTCGTGTGGATTTTCTTACCAACGAAGATAATCACCCGCTCCGGCTTACGCTCGTGGAAGAGGTGGTCGATGATTGGCAGCTTCTGTGCTTCGTAGCACACGTATGCGCTCTGGTGAATGCCTTCAGCGGGTTTGTTGAGGGCAATCTTCACCTCGACGGGATCGGTGAGGATGGTCTTGGCCAGATCCACAATCTTGGCGGGCATCGTCGCAGAAAACATGATGGTCTGTCGTTTGCGGGGAAGATGCTTGACAATCTGCATGATATCATCGTAGAAACCCATATCAAGCATACGGTCGGCTTCATCGAGAATGAAGAAACTGACGCGCGAGAGATCAACATTACCTAACGAGAGGTGGGAGATGAGACGACCTGGAGTGGCAATGACCACGTCAGCCCCGAGACTCAGCGCGCGCTTCTCCTGCTCGTAGCGGATGCCATCGTTGCCGCCATAGACGCTAACACTGGAGGTGTCATCGAGATAGTAGGAGAAGCCTTCCATGGCCTGGTCGATCTGCTGGGCCAATTCGCGTGTCGGAGCCATGATGACGCAGTTGATGGCATCGCGGGGATAGTCGCCGTCGCGCAACAGCGAGAGCACGGGCAGTAGATAGGCGGCAGTCTTGCCTGTTCCCGTCTGGGCAACACCTATCAGGTCGTGTCCTTCGAGGAGTGGTGGGATGGCTTGTTCTTGTATGGGAGTGCAATCGACAAAGTTCATGTCAGCGAGGGCATCGAGGATGTCGTAGCTGAGATCTAATTCTTCAAATTGCATAGGCAGAAGGAAGATGGATGTGGGAGGGTTGGATTAACGGAGTGAACGTCGGTAGAGCCAAAGCGCGATGCAGGCAAAAATGATGTTGGGTATCCAGGCGGCGAGCACGGGCGGCCAGCCGCTGTTCAAGGCGAAAGTGGAACTGATGGTTTGGAACATAATGTAGGTGGCGGAGAGTGCTAGGCCAATGCCAAGCGTGCCACCCATACCACCCTTGCGCTTGCGGAAGGAAAGCGCGAGACCTATGGTGGAAAGGATGAAGGCGGCAAAGGGGTCGGAGTAGCGTTTGTTGTACTCAATCTCAAAGACCTTCACATTGCCAATACCTCGCAGCTGCTGACGCTGAATATAGTCGAGGAGTTCGCTGTTGGTGAGCGTCTGCTGTTGATTCTTGACAACGAAGAAATCGCTCGGTTCCATGATAATGACGCTATCTACGTACGGCATCTTGGTGATATGTTCGCGCATGCCTTGCAGCGTGCGAATCTTCACGTCGTAGAGTTTCCAATGGAAACGCTCGTCGGCGAGGGAGTCATATTGGATGCGCTGTGCGGTCAGATGGCTGACGAGGCTCTTGTTTTGGAACTTATCCAAGGAGAAACGATAGCCAATCTTCGATGCTCCTTCAAAATGGTCGATGTACGCGATGACGCCTGTATCCACTTGCATCTGAATATGTTCTGCAACCTGCACTCTCTTCTTGTTCTTATAGCGCATCTCAAATTCCACGCGTTTGACAGAGCCCTTAGGGATGATGTCTGAGCCAAGCCAGAAGCTGAGGGCTGCGATGATGGCTGAGGCTACAAAATAAGGACGTAGCAGGCGACCAAAACTGATGCCCGTGCTCATCATGGCGATAATCTCGGAGTTCTCGGCCAGCTTCGTCGTAAAGTAAATGACGGCGATGAAGACGAACAACGCGGAGAAAAGATTGCTGTAGAAGGGGACGAAGTTGAGGTAATAGTTGACCAAACCCATCACTGGCGCATGGTTCGTGGTGAACTTGTCCGAGTGCTCAGAGAAGTCAAAGACAACGGCAATGGAAATGATGAGAATGATGGAAAAGAAGTACGTCCCAAGGAACTTGAAGATGATGTATCTATCGAACCTTGAGAAGAAATTGCGCTGAATGGTGCGGAGGAAAGAAGGGACTCTACCAAACCGCCAGACTCTCCCCCCGCCCTCCCTACAAGGGAGGGAGTGGTTACTATCAGCGTTCATGCTTTTCTTTTTCTTCAATTTCCACATTTTTATTATCTTGAATTACTCCTCTTGATGGTATTTGCTCCCTCCCTTATAGGGAGGGTGGGGGAGAGTCTTCTTTAAAGTCTTTGACTCAACTTCGGAATCATTATATCCTTCCATGTGCGGAAGTCGCCCTCGATGATGTGGCGGCGTGCCTCGCGGACGAGCCACAGGTAGAAGGCGAGGTTATGGAGGCTGCCAATCTGCAGGGCGAGCAGCTCCTGTGCCTTGTAGAGATGATGGAGGTAGGCGCGTGAGTAGGTCTGATCGACGAAGCTGGTGCCGTTCGGGTCGATGGGGGAGAAGTCGTTGGCCCACTTGGCATTGCGCATATTCAGGGTACCTTCGCTGGTGAAAAGCATCGCGTTACGGCCATTGCGTGTGGGCATGACACAGTCGAACATATCAACGCCAAGGCTGATGGATTCAAGGATGTTGGCTGGCGTGCCAACTCCCATCAGATAGCGCGGACGATCCTTGGGCAGGATGCCGTTGACCAGTTCTATCATCTCATACATGACCTCTGCGGGTTCACCCACCGCCAAACCTCCGATGGCATTGCCTTCAGCGTTCTTTGAGGCGATGAACTCAGCACTTTCCGTTCGAAGGTCGCGATAAGTGCATCCCTGCACGATGGGAAAGAGACTCTGGTGGTAGCCGTACTTTGGCTCTGTCTCATTGAAACGTCGCACACAGCGGTCGAGCCAATTGTGCGTCAGGCGGAGGCTCTTCTTGGCATAATCGTAAGGTGCTGTGCCGGGGGGGCACTCGTCGAAAGCCATGATGATGTCGGCTCCGATGGAACGCTCAATGTCGATCACTCCTTCAGGTGAGAAGAAATGCTTACTACCGTCGATGTGACTACGGAACTCGCAGCCCTCCTCGCGCAGCTTGCGGATTCCGGTCAGCGAGAACACTTGGAAACCACCTGAGTCCGTGAGCATAGGACGGTCGAAGCCGTTGAACTTGTGCAGACCGCCAGCCGCCTCAAGCACAGGTGTGCCTGGACGAAGGTAGAGGTGATAGGTATTGCCGAGGATGATCTCTGCGTTGATGTCATCCGTCAGATCGCGCAGCTGAACGCCCTTCACCGAGCCTACGGTGCCTACAGGCATGAAAATGGGCGTGTGAATGTCACCGTGGTCGGTGTGGATGATGCCAGCACGGGCAGAGCTTTGGGGGTCTGTATGGAGGAGGGAGAAAGAAGAAGACCCACCCCCGACCCCTCCCATAAGGGAGGGGGAAGACTGGCGCGAAGTGATTTTGTTGTCTTGCAAATTCATGTTTTGGGAGGGTCTTTACTCCCCTCCCTCACGGGAGGGGTCGGGGGTGGGTCTTTCTTCTAACTTAAACTCAATGGGATGAGCCACCTTTTCCTTGAGTAAGGCAAAATCGAGCACTTCAAGGACATTCTCGACGTAGTGGAAGGTAAGTCCTTTGAGGTAGAGTTCCTCGATGGCTTCGATGTCCTTGCGATTGTCGGCACAGAGGATGATGTCCTTGATGCCAGCACGCTTGGCGGCGAGGATCTTCTCCTTGATTCCTCCAACAGGCAGCACCTTACCGCGCAACGTAATCTCACCCGTCATCGCTATACTGTGGCGCACTTTGCGTTGAGTGAGTGCCGAGACGAGCGACGTTGTCATGGTGATGCCTGCACTGGGGCCGTCCTTGGGTACAGCACCCTCGGGCACATGAATATGAATGTTGTAGTTGTCGAAGATGCGAAGGTCAACCCCAATCTCTTCGGCATGAGCCTTGATGAACTCCAGCGCGAGAATGGCCGACTCCTTCATGACATCGCCTAAGTTACCTGTGAGCGTGAGTTTCTGTCCTTTTCCGCGACTGAGGCTCGACTCGATGTAGAGGATCTCACCTCCCACACTGGTCCACGCCAGACCTGTGACAACGCCTGCGAAGCCGTTGCCCTGGTAGGAGTCGCGCATGTACTTGGGCTTGCCCAAAATGGATTCGATGTCGGAGGGCGTTGGGCTGAGAAAGGGAAACTCCTGCTTGCGCTCGTAGTGGAGCACCATGCGACGGAAGAAACGGTCGAGCTCTTTTTCTAATCCTCGCACGCCGCTCTCGCGGGTGTATTTCTCGATGATGAACTCCAGGGCTGCCTTGTTGAGCTTTATGCTTTTGTCATTCTTCAGGCCGCATCCTTCCTTTACGCGCGGAACAAGGTGACGTTTGGCAATCTCAATTTTCTCCTCCGTGATATAGCCGTTGACCTCGATGAGTTCCATGCGGTCGAGTAGGGGACGGGGAATGGTGCTGATGGTGTTGGCCGTGGCAATGAACATGACATCCGAGAGATCAACATCCACTTCGAGGAAGTTGTCATGGAACGCCTTGTTCTGTTCAGGGTCAAGCACTTCGAGCAGTGCACTGGCAGGATCGCCGTTGTGAGTGTGCTCGGTGATCTTGTCGATCTCGTCGAGCACGAAAACGGGATTACACGACTCGGCCTTGATTAAACTTTTGATGATGCGTCCGGGCATGGCGCCGATATAGGTACGTCGGTGGCCTCGAATCTCCGCTTCGTCGTGGAGCCCGCCCAGCGAAGCACGCACATACTTGCGGTTCATGGCATCGGCGATACTTCGGCAGAGCGATGTCTTGCCCACGCCCGGAGGACCATAGAGGCATAATATGGTGGGGCGTGCCTTGTCGTGACTGAAGTAACGCACGGCGATGTGCTCCAAGATGCGTTCTTTGACATCCCGCATACCGTAGTGGTTCTTTTCGAGGATTCGCTCTGCACGGCTGAGGTTGTAGTTGCACTTGGTGCGCTTGTTCCAAGGCAGTTTCACGAGCGTTTCCAGATAGGTGAGTTGCACCTGATAGTCGGGGCTCTGCGGATTCATGCGCTCCATCTTGTCGAGTTCCTCGGTGAAGGTGCGTTGAACATCATCATTCCACTGGAGCTCCTCCGCCTTGCGACGCAATTTGTTGACATCACCGGAAGATGTGCTGCCCAGCTCTTCCTGAATATTCTGGAGCTGTCGCTGAAGGAAGTAGTCACGCTGCTGCTTGTCGATGTCGGTCTGCGTCTTCTGACGGATGTCACTGCGGATGCGTGAATACTGTATCTCAGTGGACATAATGCGCAGGAGTGCTGTGGCACAAGCAATCGGACTCGGTTCGGCCAGTAGATCAATCTTCGTCGGGATTTCGAAAGGCAAATGCGTACACACATAGTTGACAAAGAAATGTGTCGAAGCAGCATTATTGACAGCCGACATGGCCTCGGGGCCGAGGAACTCGTTGAGGTTGATGAACTCCTGCAAGCGTCCGTAGAGCGTCTCGCGTAACACCGCATAGGTCTTGTGCTCCATCTCATCTCGACGGACTTCGAGGCGTGAGACCTGTGCAAGCAGGTCGCCGTTGCCATCCGGCATCATGCCATCGATGTGTATGGCAGCATAGCCGTGCAGGACAGCGGTGATTGTGTTGTTCGGCATCTCAAAAAGACGCACGACACGCGCGGCAACGCCGACTTCGTAGAGATCGGCTTGAAGCGGGAATTCCGTATTTGGCGAACGTTGGGTGAGGCACGCGATCAGCTGTTCGTTGGCGTAGGCTTGCTTAACCACGCGCAACGACGAGGGCCTTCCGATGCTCACAGGTACAATGACTCCAGGGAAGAGCACCATATCGCGCAGGGCAACAACGGGCAGAAACTCAGGGATCTGAGCATCATAGATGGTGCGTTCATCGCCGTCGAATTCGGCAATGAAAGAGAAGGGATTGTGTAAGTTATCGTTGCTCATCTGAAAGTGATGTCATTGAAAAAGCGTGCAAAGATAGACAAAAAATTCCGAATATGCCTCATAAAGAGGCAAGAATCGGCTTAATGAAGGTAGAAATCTTCAGTCAGACGGCTGTAGGCATCGCTTCTGGCTCCATTTTCAGTGAGGATGAGGTCACATCGCTTGACCTCATCGTGGGCTTCTTTGAGAAAGCACATCAAGGTGCGTTTGGATGGTTTGCCTTTAGAAGTCTGTACCAGACAAGACTGCGACAGATAAAGGCCTTTGCTGAAGCAGAGTACGCGGAAGTCATCGCTGACGGCGGTGGGCAGGATGACGCTGAAACGTCCTCCCGTTTTCAATAATGTGGCGGCGCAGGCCACCAGGTCGGTGAAAGGGAGTGAGTCGGTGTGACGGGCCAACGATCGTTGCGGGTCAGGTGACAGAAGCGACTGTTCGAAGAATGGAGGGTTGCAAACGACAGAATCGAAATGGTGAGCATGATGCGCATCAGCGACGAACTCCTGAAGGCTGCAATGGCGGATCTCCACGCGGTCGGCGAAGGGCGAAACGCCGGCGTTCGCCTGTGCCTGGGCGACGGCCTCGGCATCAATGTCGATGCCTGTGACGCGTAGCTGTTGGCCACGCTGGGCCATCATCAAAGCGATGAGCCCGCTACCTGTTCCCACATCGAGCACGTACCCAGACGGTGGCAACACAGCCCATGCGCCCAACAGCACTCCATCCGTACCGACCTTCATAGCGCAGCGGTCATGATGAATAGTGAACTGCTTGAATTGAAAATAGTTATTATGCAATGACTAAAGTGGTAATCAAGGTACTAAAAACTGGATAATACCGCGCAGTAGGCTGGTGCGCTTGGCTTCATCGGTGATGGATTCGAAGGGAAATCCGAGGGCATAGCAGCGGTAGTCCGCGCCAGCGTAGGCAATGGCCGCCGACTGGCCTTTGGGTGCATACACCAGAGGACAGAAAGCTCCGTTCACAGGAATCAGGCAATCGACAGAGGGTACGCAATAGCTCTTCTCGTTAAGCGCATGATAGATGTCGAGGGTGATGTTTTGTCCATTGATATTCATGACGGAGTCGGCTGGCATGGAGAGTGAATAGTTGTACTTCAAGATGGAATTGGTGAAAAGACGGCTCGCGTCGGCTGTCATATCAGCACCGATGTAGGCGCCACTGACGAACACACTGCCGCCGTTGCGAACGTGTTCGGATACCATCTGCACGATACCGTCGGAGAAGACCTTGCTGGACCGCAGGCTGTAACCGTCGTAGCGGTTGAGACCGTAGATGAGATCCAAGAGGCGAAACCTGCGTATATCATAGACAGTGCGCTCAGTAGCCTTGGCCGTACAACTGGCGATGTTAACGCAACCCTCGGTGGCTCGGATGATGTCGCGGGCGTGACGTGTTGCCCAGTCCATCGTGTTGCCTGCAATGATCAAGCCTTCGAGTTCCGACGTGCTGAATCCGAGAGCTCCAGGGCCTTCACGTCCGAAACCATTCCTGCTGAAACACACTTGGCGACCGCAGTAGCCTGGCATCTTGGCCATAGGCACACCTGGGTCTGCTTGGAAGTCGAAGCCTATCGCGCTGTCGTTGGCGATGGGCTGTGGGCCAGCCAGGCGGTCGAAGGCATCTACGACCAATATCTCCACTGCGTTTTCGTCGTGGATATATGCACACACCTCTTGTGAGTTCATGCTCTGTCCGCCCTTGTTGCAGGCGGTGATGCGGAAGCGGTGGAGCACGTCTGGGGCAGCATTGTCGAGCGTGTAGGCTGCTTTGTGGACGTATGTTCCATTGTCGAAGTCGCCGTTGTCTGTGGCGTGATATACAATGAAGCCTGTGGGCATGGCCGACGGTTCGAGAGGATCCTCCTGTGCCAACCAACTGAGTGTAATTTGATGCGCCTCGCTGTTGATCTGTGCCGCAGGAGCGACGATGGGCAGCGGCTGTACAGTGATGTCGCTGCTGTCGTGCATCGTGTGGATATAGCGCAGGATTCCTTTATAAATAGATCTGGCCATCAGGAACTTGAACGTTGGGTCATGAGCTAATCTCATATCGTTGAAGTTCTGGTGAGAGAGCATCTCCAGAATGATAGATGGGGGCATCGGTTCGCGTGTCTCGCTGTAGTTGCGGTCAAACATCTGGCGGCGCGTCCAGTGGCCGATGAGGGCTGTCATGTCGGCGCAGACCTGCGAGAGCACTTGGTCGCAAACATCGCGCGAGGTGAGGCGTGAGAGTCCAGAGGGCAGCTTACCCTCATAGAAATCTGACGTGTAGATGCCCAAGGAGCCAATCACGGTGCTATCCGTGGTGACGCCAGCGTCCGTGTGTACGGCCAGGCTTAGCTCCATTGGCACATAGAGACCAGAGTCGCCTGGCACATAATCAGAACCTCGAGCAAGGTAATTCTCCATGGCTGATCGGGCGTTGATGTCCTCGGCGTAGTCGTTGGTTGATTCCTTGGAGGCGTAAGCTTCGTAGGGCGCTCCAGCCCATTGCACGGAGTAGCGTGCGGCTTCGAGGAAACGGGGCAGTCCGCTCACAGTATGGCTGTCGCCACGGGCGATGTTGCCCATACCCCCTCCAAAACGCACGGCATCGGCTGTGACGTGACCGCGATAGTTACTTTGGTTAGTGAGTATGACGCAGTTCTCCTGACTGTTGCCCGCCTGAAAGAAGAAGGTGCCGAGATAGACCCAGGTGCCTCCGCCCATCTGCTGATTGACACGGAAATGTGTGCTAACACCGCCATGACGCACGGTGTATGTGGCATCGCTGACGCTCGTGGGCAACGTCGTGTAGGAAACATAGACGGCATAATTGCCATCTTCGGGGATTACAGGCATCCACATAATATTGCTGGCTTGTGAGCGGCGCGTTTGTGTGGCGGCCGTGCGCGCTGTACCGTCGAGGAAAGGATTCTCACCGTCGAGATAGACACTTTTGGTGTGTGCAAAACCTGTGCCAGCGGCATCCCAGACGTGTTGGCCGTTCACTTCGAGGTAGAGACCGTTCTGATTGGGCGCATCGTTATCCACGATGACTTCATGTCGCTGCCAATCACGTTCGCGAGGAGAATAGACAACGGCTCCAGCATACTCGAGCATAGGGAAGAGGTAAGGGATGACAAACGTCTGCGACAGCAGGTCTTCCGTGGTGCAATACAGGTTAGGGCGCTGCCACTGCCACTCCTGATCCCTGAGCGAAAAGAATCTGCCGTGACTTGCCCAGACGCATAGATGGCGGTCTTTCAGGCCGTTGTCGGTAGGATAGGGGCGGTCGAGGGGCGTGACCCACGCGTTACCGCGATGGCGGATGTCCTGCCAAGTGCGCTGTTCGTCGCCCGTTCCGCCAGCCACGAGTTCATCGATGAGCACATTCTTGGAATAGATGCGAAGCTTGTATGTGCTGAAGTTGCTGCCCAGCAGTTCGCGCACCTCATTGTAGATCCGATCCACCTTCTCTTTCGTGAAAGGCTGCATACCAAAGGATTCCGAGACGAAGATGAGCAGCTGCTTGTTCTCATCGTCGGAGTGCACATCTTCGATGGTGCACCTATCGATTGGTGGTCTGAAGCCAAGGTCGTAGTTGAGGAAATAGGGGAGGAGTACGTTCTGGATGTTGGGTCGTGGCTGGGTTTGTGCAAAACAAGCGGCTTCTGCCATCAACAGAAGCCACATGAAAAAGAAGTGTCGTAATATGTGCTGTGGGCGTATGTGAATCATAGGACAAAGTTCTCAGGGTATTTGCCTTTACAGTCTTTGTAGTAGGCTTTGATCTCGGCCATTTGACGTTCGACATCCCCGTCAGGATAGACCACTTTGTCGAAGATGATGCGTTTTTGCCCATAGTCGAGGCCGAAGAGAAGAATGGGCAGCTGTGCTTTCAAGGCGATGTAGTAGAAGCCGCGCTTCCACTCATGTGTGGGCTTGCGTGTGCCTTCTGGCGTGATACAGAGGCAAAAGGAGTCGCTCTGCAAGGCACGCTCGGCCAATTGATCAGTCAGGCTGGTGTGCTTGTCGCGAAGGACGGGTATGCCTCCGAGGCGGTAGAAGAGCTTGCCGAGCAGAGGCCAGCGGAACCACTCTTCCTTCATCAGGAAGCCGCAGCGCACGCCCTCCGCTCCGCTGAAGAGTTCTCCCATAACAAAATCCCAGTTGCTGGTATGGGGAGCCAATGCGATGATATATTTCTCGGGCAGAGACATACACATCTTGGTTCTCCATCCCATCACGCGATAGAGTAGGAAACGGAAAAAACGTTGCATAAGTGTGGATGAAGGATCAACTCAGGTGATAGATGTGGTCGATGATCTCGTTGGTGCAGACGGCCAGATCGTCATGCAGCTGTTGGAAGAAGCGGCGCACCTGAGTCTTGTCCACGTGACTCAAACGGGAGATGAAGTCGTTGCGCATAAGCAAGATGCTCTGCGCGATGTTCTCCAGGTCTTCAGTAGGCACATTTTTATGAGCGTGACTGACTCCAACGAGCTCGGTCAACAATTCCTCACTTACGAGGTTGATAGCCTTCTTCAAAGTTCTTCTTTTAGCCATAAAAGTCTCGTATTGTTGAAAATCGCCGCTAATATACGGAATTAATCCGATTCCCGCAAAACAATTAAGAATTTTTATGACCCATATACAACATTTTCTGCATTCAGGGTCTTAACGCAGCCATAAATCGACGAGGAAATAGACACCGAGACCTATGAACCAACCCAAAAGCACCTTCAGCAGAATGTGTCGTGCGTACCATAATATGCTGACATCTTCCGCTTTCATCAACGCAAAGCCGCTGACGTTACCAATAGGCAGCAGACAACCAGCCACACAGCCGCTGTAGATGATCAGATGCCAGTACTGTCCGTTCTCCAAAAAGGCTTCGGCATACTGAGGATCGAGCGTAGGTGAAAGGACTGTAATGCTCTCTGCCACAGGATAGATATTGATAGCGGTCAGCACCAGAGCAATGTTGTCCAGCACTGCGCTGATAGCCCCCATAGCGATGCTCATAATGTAGATGTTGTGGATCCATTCATCGCACCAAGCGGAGATGCTCGACATGACACCGGTCTCAATCAGCAGGGCAACGCACATGAAGATACCGACGAAATACATGATGAACTGTAGGCTGGCGAACTGAAACTGACGTTCGTCGGCGATACCTGATAGGGGCTGGTCGCTCTTGATGCGGCGATGGTTCATCAGCTCATGCAGCACCCACAGCACGCCCAGCACGCACAGCGCACCGAGGAAAGGCGGCAGCAGCGTGATGCGATGAAATGTGGGGATGAACCACAGGCCACCCAATCCAACCACCAGCATCGTCACCTTCTGCCACAAATACAGCGCACTGTCATCGCCGCGATAGCGGGTAGCTGGACGGATGATGTCGATGTGTTCAGGCAGCGCGCATGAGATCAGATATGTTGGGATGACCGTGGCAACGATAGTTGGCAGCAGCAGAGCGGCAGAGAAATCGGTGGGCGTGACCGCTCCTTTCGTCCACACGACCAGCGAAGTTGGATCTCCAATGACTGTGGCAGCACCGCCGCAGTTAGCAGCAATGACGATGGCTGAACCGATCCACATTCGCCAGCGAGTCTGTTGCACGATGCGCCTCATAATCAACATCATCAGCACCGTAGTGGTCAGGTTGTCCAGATTCACGGACAACAGCCACGTGAAGGCCACCAAGCCCCACAGCAGAAGTCGGCTGTCTTTGGCACGCACCACATCGGTGATGAAATCTAAGCAACCGTTGGAGTTCAACACCGACACAATGTTCATCGTGGCCAACAAGTAAAGCACGATGCTGCACAGTGCCGCACCGTATCTGACGAAAACGTGCGATGCGATGAATTGCTTAATGGCAAGTGTCGTTTCGCCGTCCATAGCGGCAAACGCAGCAAACTCCGAATCATGCATGAGGTGAACGAACTCCGAGCCGCTGATCATGAACAGCACCCAGCCTGCGGCAGCAGCGAACACGGCGATGGTAGCCTTGTTGATGTGCGTGATATGCTCGTAAGTGATCAGCACATAGCCTATGAGGATGAGAGAGAGAATCGCGTAAGTCATGACTTCGATAGTTTGGTGCTGCAAAGATAGACATATTATTTCATTCCTGCAAAATTTTTCGAATTTTGTAATAGGATGAGAGATAATAAAATTATTTTAATAGATGTTATGTTTAATAACATAGAGATACACCTTAAATATATATAAAAAAAGGAGAAAGATTTGGTGAGGTCAAGTAATCGGACTAATTTTGCAAAACAAATATGTGAATGTGTCCGAAATCATTTATCCAAAACCCATATATGAAGAAAATCTTTTCACAGGTAGTGATGGCCTCGATGTTGCTTGTGCCATCGTTCGTGTTCGCTGAACAAAACGTCACCAATCTCATCCAGAACCCCAGCTTTGAGCAATCCACCGACGGCTGGACTGTGACGAATCTCTCCACACAATCCAACAACTCCTTCACCAAGAAGTCTGGCAATATCTACATGGAGAAATGGACCAGTAAAGGCAATGCCGTCGGTAGCGGTTCCGTTGCTCAGGTTCTTACAGGTCTGCCCGCAGGAAAATATCGTTTAACAGCGGCTGCACAAAACATCCAGCAGGATCAGACGGCTGCGCAGACGGGCGCATCCATCTATGCAGGCACCACGTCGAATGCTACAACAGTCACGAAAGCCGATGACTATAGCGTCGATTTCGAGACGGATGCGTCTGATGTCACCATCGGCTTCCGTGCAGTCAACGCCTCTGGCAACTGGATCTGTGTAGATAATTTCCGCTTGAGCTACCTTGCTCCCGATCTCGCGCTGTTGCAGAAAGCAGTTGAGTATGCCAATGCTGCCATTGCTGCTGCTGAGAAGTCAACGATGGCCGGTATTCAGCCTGCTTACAAAACAGCGTTATTAGAGGTTATTGCGCTTATTGGGACATTGACTGCTGAATCGACAGAGGATGAACTCACTAAGGCATCATTCGATCTGGCTGAGAAACAGGCTGCAATGAACGAGAACGCAGCCGCGCTAAAAGAGCTGAAGACCCTTGTCAACAAAGTCAGATTACGCCTTTCCAGCGATATGGCTGAGATCTACAAGCAAGCTCTCCAAGAAGCATACGACAATGCTCTTCATGTACTTGAATTACAAGATGATACAGATGTCACAACTGCCATTCAACAGTTAGACACCGCTTACGCTAACGCCGAAGCAAGTTTCCAGGCCAAGAAGGAACTGAAAACTGCCATCAACTCGGCCTCACGCGCTTACGACGAATCGAAGGAAGGAGCACAGGAATTTGCGGATAAGCTTGCTTGGGCTGAAGCCGTGCGCGATAATGTCAACGCAACGCCCGAAGAAATGATAGCAGCCACAACGGCCATCACCGATGCTACACTGTTCTTCCGCATACAAAATGCGACGGGTAATCCGATGAACGTCAAGACACTGGGCGTAGTTCAAGGTGTTACAGAGATCTTCGCTCGCGGCTCTTTCACGGGCACCGGCACACCTAAGGAGAAAGGCTTCTGCTACAGCGAGGAACCAGAGCCCACGATTTTTGACAACCGCACCACCTTCTCATACAGCAACAATGGCGACATATATGCTATTCAGGGTCTGAAGCCTGCCACCGTCTATTACGTCCGCGCTTACGCCATTTCCAGCGGCTATCAGTTGTCCTACGGTGATGTTGTAAAAGTTCCGACACGTCCGATGGGTAATGTCACATTTATCTATGGCTATGAAGGCGACCAAGCTACGAATGATCGTATTTATGCTGCTTGCGAAGAAGCCGTGTGGATGTGGAATAACATCGGAGGCATTCAACATTTCCGCCTTGATGCCCATTACAAATATGGCGCAGGAGCTGGCAGTGGCACTGCAGAGTGCAGCTATGGCGGCTACATGAGCGTAAGCCAGAATACAGGCTGTCAGCGCACAGGCACAATCCTCCATGAAGGAGCCCACGGGTTGGGTATGGTGCCTTACACCGATTGGACCAATTCCATTTATCGTACCAATGGAGACCGTGGCGACTGGCTCGGCCCGCGCGTTGACCGCGTCATTCAGTTCCTGGACAACAATGCCACAGCCAAGTTACATGGCGACAACCAGCACATGTGGCCGTATGGCATTAATGGCTCTGGTGAGGATACGGGGTCACCCATTCTTTATCGTGCAAATGCACTCCTCGTCGAAGCGCTCTCTGAGGACGGTATCACGCATAGAGATCAGGGATTCCTAACGCCAGGTTATTCCTTCTCGCAGGACGACGAGACGAAGTACTACATCAAGAACGAGGCTGAGAATCGTGGTTTGGCCACGTCCTATCTGTGTCAGACCTCGGTGACTGCTGTACGTTTCAAGGAGATGACGGCCGATGAAGTCTTCAGCAACGACTCCTGTGCATGGTACATCACCTTCAATCCCTCGACATGTTACTACACGTTCAAGAACGTAGCAACCGGCCGCTATCTCAGCATGAGCACGAGTTCCGTCACGGCCGTCACCAATCAATCCAACGGTTGGTTCCAGCTGATGGGCAGTCGTAACCAGACGTCGCTCGACGGCTTCACATTCGCAGGAACCTCTTACTGGGTGATCAATTCGAACAGCCACAAAGCGATGAATGCCAACGCTGCAGGCGCAGCAGCAGTAGATTTCAACCATTCCGACGATGCCGTCACTCAGCGCTGGCTCTTCCTCACGTCCGATGAGGTGCAGCGTTTTGCCGAAGCGCGTGGCGAGACCGTAGGCATCCGCTTGCCCAAGGCTACATCGCAGGCCGTAGCTACAGCTCTCGACGTCGTAGCCGGTCAGGGTGTCATCGCCATCACGGCTAACGCTAATGGTCAGGATGTCAACGTATTCACTATCGACGGCCGTCGCATAGAGCATGTATATGTTCAAAGCGGCTCCACGGCTAAGGTGCGTGTGCCACGCGGCATCTATCTCGTTGGCGACCGTAAGGTCATCGTGAAGTGATTTCCACATATCACTCAATGAATGGTTACTTAAATTTTTCACTTTTCACTCTTTCACTTTTCACATTTACTCCTCATGTATATCATCGGCATTGCAGGCGGCACTGGTTCAGGCAAAACTACCGTAGTCCGCAAAATAGCAGAGTCCCTGCCCGATTCAAAGGTAGCTGTCATCCCGCAGGACTCCTACTACAATGACAATACGGGCATCCCCATGGAAGAGCGTCGCAAGATCAACTTCGACCATCCGAACGCATTTGATTGGGATCTGCTCATCCATCAGATCAACGAGCTGCGTGAAGGTCGTGCCATCGAACAGCCCACGTACTCCTACATCGAGAGCAACCGTCAGGCCGAGACGGTGCATATCGAGCCTTGCGAGGTGATCATCATCGAGGGCATTATGGCACTTTGCCGCAAGGAGTTGCGGGACCTGATGGACTTGAAGATCTTTGTCGATGCCGACCCTGACGATCGCCTCATTCGTGTCATCTCCCGCGATATGGCAGAGCGCGGACGCACCGCACAGATGGTGATGGATCGCTATATCGATGTGCTGAAACCTATGCATTTGGAGTTCATCGAACCCACTAAGCGTTACGCTGACCTCATCATTCCCCAAGGCGGCAACAACAAGAAGGCCATCGACATCATGCGGACGTACATCATACATCGCTTGAAGCCGTGACGAGACCATCTCTCTTCTTTTCTCTTTTTATTCTGATCTTCATTCTCGCGGCCTGTCAGGGCGAGAAGAAAGATATGCCGTCGGTGATGTTCGGACAGGGCGAGGATGAAATCATCTCAGCCGAATACGACCTTTCGGACATTCAGTCGGCAGGTGAGCTCATTGCCGTGACGCTGTCTGGCCCCGAGACCTACTATGAGTACCGTGGACAGGGCTTTGGTCTTCAGTATCAGATGGCTGAAGCCTTTGCGCGCAGTATCGGTACGCGCCTTCGCATGGAGATTGTCAGCGACAGCACGGAACTCATCCGCCACCTTCTGTCAGGCGAAGCAGACTTGGTGGCACTGGAGTTAGCTACAGAAGCCGATGAGATTGACCTCTGTCCCGTGCGTTCGGGATGGGTCGTGCGTTCTAATTCGCCGGCACTGGCCAAAGCCATTAACGCTTGGTGGAAAGATGATACGCGCCAGCGGTTCCTCGCTCTGGAGACTGCTCGCGACAGTCGCTCGCGTCAGCATCGTATTAACACACGTCCGCCCATGCTCTCCCGCCAGAAAGGCATCATCAGTTCCTACGACTCGTACTTCATCCATTACGCTTCGCTGCTTGGATGGGACTGGCGACTGCTGGCGGCACAATGCTATCAGGAGTCAGGCTTCGATCCGCGAGCTGTCTCGTGGGCTGGTGCTCAGGGTCTGATGCAGATTATGCCTTCTACGGCCTCGCAACTGGGACTTGCCCACAACGATGTCTATCATCCAGAGCGCAATATCGAGGCAGCTACGCGCTATCTCGCGATTCTCGATGATGCCTTCTCCGACATTCATAGCCGAGAGGAGCGAATCAACTTCATCCTGGCAGCCTACAACGGCGGTGCAGGCCATGTGCGTGATGCCATGATGCTGACGCAGAAGTTTGGCGGCAATCCCCATCGATGGGCTGATGTCGATGTCTATATCCTCAAGCTGTCTCAACCTCGTTACTATCGCGACCCTACTGTTCGCTACGGTTATCTGCGCGGCAGTGAGACATCAGGCTATGTGCGTCAGATCCAGTCTCGTTGGGCGGCCTATCGCGGCTCTGCTCCATCCCATCAGACCTTCGTGTCAGGAGCTTCGGGCAGCAACACACCCTCGCGCGTGCGCCCGCGTTCCGATTATATTACTGACTCTCTCCTTCTTCAATAAGCTTCGTCTGATAGCCACTCTGCGTATGATTCAGAAAAGACGTATCACGCTTGAGCGATGGGATGAGGATTACCTCTACGGTGACGGTCTGACCGTCCTCAATCCCGGTCTGATTCCTACGGGTTACCTCTACGATGGAGCACAGCTTAACCTGTTGCTGTCTGATGTTCAGAACGATGGCTCATGGTTGCCACAGCACATCGTGCTCGACCCTGACTACCTCATCGATGTGACCACTATCTGCCGCTGCTTCACCTACTATGGCGATTCGCCCGCCTCGTCGCTCTTGGGCAAATTCCTCCCATCGTCAGCCACAGCAGCCATTCTCTTGGGTAATTCAGCCAACCAGTTTCTTGATGACTGCGTCAACGCCACAGCCGAAGCCGACCCTGAGTCCGTCTATCGCCAATCACTCGGCAAGACTTTCCAAGCCGACCCGCTACGCTTCGCTCTGACAGCCGGCATCGACCAGACCTTCTCCGAGCGTTGTCGCGAGCAATTCATGAACATCTGGACAACTGTCCGAGAACGACTGCCACAACGGGTGACGCTGGAATCGTCATTCTTATGCGAAGCACTTGGCATACAGGGACGTATGGACTTGATGACAGCCGACCACCGACAGATATGGGAATTGAAGTCCGGCAAGGCCAACGCCGATGAGAGCTTCCGCTACGAGCACGCTATGCAGATGGCACTTTACAAGGAGTCGCTCTACTACAATGAGGGTCTGCCCTACGCACAGGTCACTACCCTCCTCTTCTATTCCCGTTACCCGCATCTGATGGATATTCATCTGGGACGCAACGACATGCATCGTGCAGTAGCTGTCCGCAATGGCATCGTTCATCTGGAGCATCTGCTGCGCCGCGATCCCGCTGTTCTGCTGAACAACCTGACGGAAGCCCATTTCAACACGGCAGGCACGCGCGAACGTTTCTATGAGAGCTACCTGCGCCCCGTCATCCTTTCCTTCCTCGACGGCCTGCGTTCTGGAACGCCGCTGGCTCAAGCGTATTTCCATCGTATGCTGTCCTTTGTAGAGCGCGAGCAGTTCCTCGCAAAGACCGGCATCGAAGGCATCAATCTCTCTGCTGGTCACCACGGCTTTGCTGACACATGGCGCGCTGAGACCTCCGTCAAATTGGACGCAGGCCGTCTGATTCCCAATCTGACTCTCACGCCGATTATGGAGAATGATCTGGTGGTAGCCCTCGAAGCCGTCACTTCGTCCATCGACGAATCCTCGAATTTCCGTGTGGGCGATATGGTCATCCTCTATCCCCAGACATCGCGCATCCCAGCCAGCAATTACATCTCCTGCATCATCGAAGAGCTTGGTGCCCAATCCCTGCGTCTGCGCCTTCGATATCCTCAGCACGACACCTCATTCATCACCTCCTCGCCATCCCTTTTTGCCATCGAACCAGCCCATGCGGACGCAGGCTACACGGTGCTATATCGCGGTCTTTACGCATTCCTTTCCCTTCATCCGTCACGTCAGCAACTCATTCTTGGACAACGTTCCCCCGTCGTTGACTCAACAAAAACTTTAATCACTTCCATTGCCGATGATGAGCTTCGTGACATCGTGCTTCGAGCCAAGCAAGCCGCCGATTATTTCTTGTTGGTAGGTCCTCCCGGCACTGGCAAGACCTCCGTGGCTCTTCGTCTGATGGTTGAGGAATCGTTAGCAGCAGAGTCTCCCGTTCTGCTGCTGGCTTTCACCAACCGCGCTGTTGACGAGATCTGCACGATGCTCTGCTCCATCAATGCTTCGTATCTTCGTCTTGGCCCCGAGCTGTCTTGTGCTGCAGAACATCGCAGTCATCTGCTCTCTACCTACGCTGTCAAGTATCCTACGCGCTCAGCCATTCGTCGGCAGATCCTGGCGATGCCCATCATCGTCGGCACGATTGCCTCCGTCTCGTCGATGCCCGAACTCTTCGACCTGAAGCATTTTCGTGCGGCCTTCATCGACGAAGCCTCTCAGGCATTGGAGCCTCACTTGCTGCCACTGTTCTGTGCCACAGACCACCTTGGAGGTTTGGCCATCGACAAGTTCATTCTCATAGGCGACCACAAGCAGCTGCCAGCCGTTGTTGTGCAATCGCCTGCAGAGTCAGCTGTCACAGATGCTGCCCTTCGCGCTGTCGGTCTAACCGACTGCCGTTGTTCGCTCTTCGAACGGCTACATCGATTAGCACTTCACCAAGGTAAGTATGAAGTGATTGGGCTCCTGCGCCGTCAGGGACGCATGCATGAGCAGTTGGCAGAGTTCGTCAACGCACATTACTACGACGGCCAGTTACGTCTCGTACCCCTACCCCATCAAACCAGTTCCCTGCCGTCTTTTACCTTGGGAAGAGCACGCATCCAAGCCATCGATGTCGTTCCTGAAACATCACATTGCACCGCCAAAAGCAACCGTGACGAAGCCTTGCGTGTGGCCGAATTAGTGAGTGGAGTGCCGCCCTCCGACTGGCAGCACCGTTTGGGCATCATCGTTCCTTTCCGCGGTCAGATCACCTTAATCCGTCGAGCTTTAGCCGAAAGGAACATCCCTGATTACGAGCAAATCACCATCGACACCGTCGAACGTTACCAAGGCTCGCAACGCGACATCATCATTTTCTCCACTGTGGTCTCATCCCACTGGCAGCTCGCCATCCTCTCGCAGCCCATGCAGACCGATGGTCGTTTGATAGACCGCAAACTCAATGTCGCCCTCACGCGTGCGCGTCATCAGTTCATCCTCGTCGGCCATCTCTCCCTCCTCAACACTTGTCCCCCCTATCGTCAGTTTTTGGAGTCGCAAGGTTTATCGTGAAATTATAAAAATATAAAAATATAAAATTCAAGTTTCGCAAGTTCCTAACTTGCCAGTTTTAATTGATAGATTTCAACGAAATGACTGAGTTTGTCCGACCTGTTCACGA
>CAJORF010000121.1 GCA_905236985.1 uncultured Bacteroidaceae bacterium
CCGGAACGGGAATCGAACCCGTACGGCCATCACTGGCCAAGGGATTTTAAGTCCCTCGTGTCTACCAATTCCACCATCTGGGCTTGGAATAGCGGGTGCAAAGGTACAAATAAAATTGAAAAATGAGAAGTGAGAAGAGAAAAATATTGGATATAAGATGAAAATTTCATATTATTAGACAAAAGTGATGCCATTTTTGTGTATTAAATTGTACTTTTGCAAACAAATTTGATTTTAAACAAATGCGCGTACTTCACGTCAACACCTCAGAACGTGCCGGCGGGGCAGCCATAGCCGCCTCACGGTTGAAAGATGCCTTGAACCATAAGGGCGTTGAGGCGGTGCTGTTGGTGCGTGATCGATCAACGAAGAGTCCGACAACAATAGCCATCCCTCAACGTTTGCGACTTCGCTGGGCATTCTTGCAGGAACGGCTGCGCATTTGGATCGCCAACGGTTTTTCGCGCAAAAATTTATGGGCTGTGGATATAGCAAATGCAGGAACAGATATCACTGCTTTGCCAGTCTTTCGGGAAGCAGATATTGTGCACTTGCATTGGGTGAACCAAGGGTTGCTTTCGATGAATCAGATAGCGAAAATCATGCGAAGCGGCAAACCTGTTGTGCTAACGATGCATGACATGTGGTGGTGCACTGGCATCTGTCATCACGCTTGCGAGTGTGTCCGCTTCCATGCTCACTGCCACAACTGCCCATTACTGCAGCACCCTGGGAACCATGACCTCTCCTATCAACTGTTCGCGCAAAAACAGGCGACCTACGCACATGCAGATATCACCTTTGTTGGTGTAAGTCGCTGGATGACAGCGCAGGCACGCCGCAGCGCACTTGCAAAAGGCCATACTGTCGTCACCATTCCCAATATCATCCCACTGAGGGGATTCCAGCCTGTCGAACGTCAAACTGCACGGACGAAGTTTGGTCTCCCCACTCAGGCTGCCGTCATTGCCTTTGGTGCGGCTCGTATCGATCAGCCCGCAAAGGGATTGGAAACACTGATGACAGCAGTCACCCACTGCAAGAGACAAGGTATCCATCTCTTGCTCTTCGGCTGCTTGAAGGATCAGACGTGGTTGCAACGCATACCTTGCCCCTACACCTATGTTGGTAGTGTAGATACACCGCGTGCGCTGAGCGATTTCTACTCCGCTGCAGACATTGTTGTCAATGCATCTGAATACGAGACGTTTGGACTGACACTTGCTGAAGCTATGGCCTGCGGCTGCGTCCCTGTCAGCTTCAATCGCGGTGGGCAGACGGACATCATCACTCATCTCAAGAATGGCTACCTCGCCCAATACGGTGATATCGATGACCTTGCCGCAGGCATCGACTGGGCACTTGATGCCGACATCCCTGCTGAAAGCCTGCGACAGCACATCGCAACACATTTCAGCGAGGACGCCGTTGCCGAGCAGTACATCCAGCTTTACCAAAGTCTCCTGAAACAACACCTGCAATGATTAAGTTCACCATCGCCACAGTTACATATAATGCGGGCAAGACCATAGGCCGCACGTTGGAGAGTGTTGCCGCTCAGACTTATGATGCGGTAGAGCACCTCATCGTGGACGGTTGTTCGATGGACAACACGATGGCGGAGATTCACAAATATGTGGAGCGCAACACAGATCTGCGTCATCCCCATCAAATCGTTCTGGTGCGCGAACCTGACAACGGGCTCTACGATGCGATGAACAAGGCGATTGCACAGGCTAAAGGCGATTATATCGTGTTCATGAACGCAGGTGATAAATTCCACAGCGAGAACGTTTTGGCCGTGATTGCCGAGCAGTTGCAACACTATAACTCATCGCGCTTGCCTGTTGTGGTCTATGGCGAGACAGATTTGGTGGATGACGAGGGTCATTTCCTACGCCATCGTCGTCTGCGTGCACCTGAACGTCTCGCCTCCAGCAGTTTCCTCAGCGGAATGTTGGTGTGCCATCAGAGCTTCTATGCCCGTACAGACATCGCGCGCGTGAACCTATATAATTTGGACTACCGCTTCTCTGCCGACTATGATTGGTGTATTCGTCTGTTGCGATGCGCCGAGAGGCGTGGATTGGCCATTCACAACACCCATCTCATCCTCACGGACTATCTTGCTGAAGGGGTGACGACGCGCAACCACCGCCGTTCGCTCATCGAACGTCTGCGACTGATGGGGCACCACTATGGTTGGCCATTGGCATTGTCTGCCCATGCTTGGTTTGTTGTCAGAGCTGTAATCAAAAAGTGAAAGCGATATAAAACAAACATATTATGGAAAAAAATCAACTTCCTGATTCGTCATTTTCAGGTCTTATTCGGCGCTATGTCAGCGCCAGTGTTCTTCTGGTTATTGCCACTGCGGCGGCTCTCATCCTCGCTAACCTGCCCTCCACAAGCGAAGGCTATGCCGCATTTTGGCAGAAAGAGGTTCACATGAGCATCGGCAACTTCAACGTGTTCAGCCATGGCGGCCATCCACTGAGCCTCATGGACTTCATCAATGACTTCCTGATGTTCTTCTTCTTCCTGAGCGTCGGTCTCGAGATCAAGCGCGAGGTGCTGTGCGGCGAGCTCAGTAGCCGTCAGAAGGCGTTGCTGCCTGTCATCGGTGCCTGTGGAGGTATGATCGTTCCCGTCATCGTGTTCTTCTGCGTGTGCTTGGGTCATCCGTTGATGGAGCGTGGCTGTGCCATCCCGATGGCTACGGACATCGCCTTCTCACTGGGCGTTCTGTCGATGTTCGGCAAGCGCGTCCCAACTGGTCTGAAGATCTTCCTCGCTGCCCTTGCCGTAGCCGATGACCTCGGTGGCATCATCGTCATTGCCCTGTTCTATAGTCACGGTATGGCTTGGAAGTATCTGATTGGTGCTGCTGTTGTGATGATTATTCTACTCATCGGCAACTATCGGCAGATCCGTATCAAGGCATTCTACATGAGCTTCGGACTCGTGCTATGGTACATGGTGCTCAACTCTGGCATCCATGCCACCATCGCAGGTGTCATCCTCGCTTTCTGTATCCCCGCCAACTTGCCCAAAGGCACTCGGATGTACGCCCAGCAGATCCGCCACCTCGTGAACCGCTATCCAGAGATTCGGGTCAACGAGGAGGATGTCAACAAGGCTTATGTCTTCGACAAGGCTGATGTACAGATCCTGCGCCGCATTGAAAAGGCTTCCGACCGCCTCATCTCGCCCCTACAGGATATTGAAGACCAGTTGGCTATGCCCATCAACTACCTTGTGATACCCCTCTTTGCCCTCGCCAACGCCGGTGTCAACTTCACGGGCATGAGCATCGGCAGTCTGTTCCACGGCGTAGCTCTCGGCGTGTTCCTCGGACTGCTCCTCGGTAAGTTCACTGGTGTCTTGAGCTTCTCGTGGTTGAGCATCAAGTTGGGTATCTGTCAGATGCCCGAGGGTGGCAACTGGCGTTCCTTTGCCAGCGTGTGCATGATTTGCGGCATAGGTTTCACGGTGTCGATGTTTATAGCAGCCCTGAGCTATCCTGCCCACCTCGGAGCCGAGGGTGCTGAGATGCTCAATGAGGCCAAACTGGGTATTCTTAGCGGTACCATTGCCGCTGCCCTCGTTGGTGCTCTACTGCTCAACTTTACGTTACCAAAGGCACCTGTCGATGAAGAGTAAGCCCCCATATTTTTATTATTTCCTTTATTTTTTATCTATGAAATATTTCTATTCATGCTTGTTGCTGCCCTCATGGTAGTAACTACATTTGCAGGAACGCCGCTACGCAAAAATGCCCCCATCGTAGCACGCCAAATGACCGCTGAACGAAAGGTGACACCTTCGCGCAAGGCGATGAGACCTGTAAAGCCCCTGTTAATGGGTCAAACCTCCAAGATGCGCAAGGCCATTCGTCAGGCTGCTCCACGCAAGGTTTCTATTCCTGATATCGACAGCGGAAAGGGCTTCCATGCCATGTATTATTTCACCCCCAATGAAGATGGTGATGATATCGTTTCCGCAGACCCCTCATTTGGTGGCAAACCCGTTACCTTCACGAAGGTTGATGCAACCACCATTTCCATCTCGGGACTTGTCCTCGATGCTACGGAAGAAATCATAGCGAAGATCGACCTTGAGACAGGTGATATCACCATTGCGGATGGACAGACTGTATTCGTTGATGAAGACTATGGTCCCATCGTGATGAGCAATGCTTCCGCTGATGGTCCCCTGCACATCACTATCGATGAGGAAAGCGAACAGCTCTTTATCGAGGAGCTTTGGTGTCTGACGATCGGCGGCGAAGGAGATGATGCCGGTGATGTATATGATGGTATATACCGTCAGTCAGTCTTTTTGGCTACGAATGCCAAGATGGAGTGGGTAGAGGATGGAGAGAATATCGTTGAAGAAGTCCTGATTCTGCAAGACCCTGAGGCTCCCAAAACGGCTATGCTGTTCAACTTCGGCGGCCATGAGAGCGGTGTCTTCGTTACCATGAAAGATAATCAAACCTTTGTCATCGACACTCAACTGATTGTTGACTACGGTGGCGAGTATGGAGCTTTCTACACCTATGGTCTGACTGAAGATACTGATTTCACACCTCTGGCTGGTGTCGGAACTGCCACCACGCTGACCTTCGACTGCTATTGGACGTTTTATGCTCCAGCGTCGGGATATTGGTTTGGCTTGTGGGGTCCTGCCACCATCACGCTGACTGATGGCTCTGAGTTCTTCTATCCCTACATCGCCGATGTGGCAGCCATGCCTGCAGATCCTGAGATTATTGCCGTGACTGCTTACGATGCCTCAGATGGCTACGGATGTGTCCTCTTAGATGTTCCCGCAGTCGATGTCAATGGCAACGACCTCATGGAGTCGCTGCTCTCCTATCAATTATTTTCCGATGTCGCTGGCGAGATTCAGCCCGTCACCTTCACACCAGATCTTTATGTTAACCTAACGGATGTGATGACGGTCATCCCCTATTCCTTCAATGATTCCTATGATTTCAAAGTCTATCAGAATTATAAGCTCGTTTTTCTGAACTTCCCGTACGACTACGACCGCGTCGGTGTCAAGAGCATCTACGCAGGTGGCGGCGAAACGAATGAGACTGAAATCCAGTGGTTTGAAATCGAAAAGCCTGATGCCGACGGTACCTACACCTTCGACTTCAACAGCATGGATGTACCCACATCGGGCACAAACATCAATGACGGAGATATCAATGAAGCATTGACCCTTACCGAGGGTGTCGTTGAACTGACCGTTTCGCCAAAGGATGAGGGTACTAGCACCGCCAATCGTTTCTGGGCATCAAATAAAGGCCCGCAGTTGCGCGTATATAGTGGCACATTGACCTTCTCAGTACCCGAAGGAGCTGAGATCACGGAGATAGTGTTCAATGCAGGTAAGTGGAACACTGGCAATAGTGCTGATTCAGGTGAGTTTGGCGAATACGAAAGCGATGAAGTAACTTGGACGGGCAGTGCGCAAACCGTCGTTGTCGCGATTGCTGGCAATTCACAGATCAACAGTATCACAGTCGCCTTGAATGGCGGTGGCGAAGTGGGCGATGAGGATCTCGTCATCCTGCCTGAAGGAACAGAGACAGAGGCCTGGACAATCGATGGCTCGTTCCTCACAGAGTGCATTGAGAATTTCCAGACAACAGCGCAATTTGCCAAGGTCGGCAACACGATCTGCCTTCAGGGATTGGCTCTATATTTCCCGGAGGCATGGATCAAAGGCGAACTCATGGAGGACGGTACCGTCATCTTCCCCAGCGGACAATTTTTTGGAGAAGATGAATACGGCAAGGAATATCTCATTGGTTGCACCGACATCGAGGATAATGGATCCATCTGCGACATTGTCTTCCTCTATGATGCTGAGGCACAGACGATGACACAGGTCACTCCATATATCATTGAGAATGATGACAGCAAGACGCAAATAGATTCTTTTGGCTGTTGGGTGGATGTCATTTGCTATGCTGGTGAGCCTGAAGCCATGGATCCCATCACGCCTCCTGCTGACCTCGTAACCGATACATATCTCTTCAAGGCCATCTATTTTGAGGATGAAGAGGATGAAGAAGAGGATGAAGCGATCATGAGTGCCGTTGCCAAGGACTATGTCGTTCAGGTGCAGGTCGGCCTTTCTGGCGATGACCTTTACATTCAGGGCTTATCTTATGAGCTGCGCAACGCTTGGGTGAAAGCCACCAAGAATGCCGATGGCAAATATGTTGTTCCTGCCAACCAGTATATGGGCAGTTATTCGATGCTGTGGATGAGTTTTGATTACTTCTTTACGGCCATTGACAGCGAAGATCATCTCGTTGATGCGGTGCTTACCTTTGACCCTGAAGCAGGTACGATCTCCACCGAGCAAACGCTGGCCATCAACTTCGGCAAACGTTCTCTCAATCCCTATGTGCTTCTCATTGGTGGTGCTACAGCTGAGAAGCTTGCTGAAATCGCCGTTACGCCTGCTGCACCCAGCATCGTAGAATTCATTGCCGGCGAGGATACAAATTATCCGTATGTTGCGCTGAATATCCCAGCTAAGAGCGTCGATGGAGCTGTGCTTATCGAGAGCAAGTTGGCTTATCAACTCTATTATGAGAAGGATGGCGAGGTGTTCCTGCTGACATTAACTAAAGATCTCTACATCTACTTCGAGGAAGACATGACGATTATCCCTTACACCTTCAACGATGACTTTGACATCTATCGTGGTGGTGAACGCGTCTATCTCAACCAAGACAAAGAGGAACTGAGCTCATGGACAAAGATTGGTGTAAAGTCCATCAACCTCGCCGCCGGTGAGACTCATGAGACCGAAATCGTATGGTACGTGATTGGTGCTTACGAAGATCCCGACGCTGTTGAAAACGTCCATTCCATAGCAGAAAGTGTTAACTACTTTGATCTCACAGGTCGCAGAGTTGATGCTAATCAGAAGGGTTTGCTTATCCAGCAGGTGCGCCAGCAGGATGGCTCTGTGAAGAACGTCAAGATTCTCCGCAAGTAATCACTTCTGCCAGAACGTAGATCACATCATAAGGGGCTGTGTCAAACTAACGACACAGCCCCTTAATCAATGATAATCAGATAATCTCAGAAGAAGTGTGCCTCACCCAAAGAACATATTAGCGACGATGATGGCGGCAATGATAGAGGCGAGGTCTGCGGCGAGACCGCAGGGAAGTGCATAGCGAGTGTTGCGAATGCCTACGCTACCGAAATAGACTGCGAGAATGTAGAACGTTGTGTCCGTGGAGCCTTGGAAGATGCAACTGAGACGACCAGCAAAGGAGTCGGGACCGTAGGTCTGCATACACTCGAGCATCAGTCCACGCGCTCCGCTGCCGCTAAGGGGTTTCATCAACGCGGTGGGCAGGGCAGCTGTGATGTCGCCATTGCCACCGCAGGCTTCAACGACCCACCCAATGCCTTGCAATAGCCAGTCCATAGCACCCGAAGCACGGAACACACCGATGCCCACGAGGATAGCAATGAGATAGGGGATGATGCCAATGGCTGTGGAGAACCCTCCTTTGGCTCCCTCGATGAAAGCATCATAGACATTGATCTTCTTGCGCACACCTGCGTAGATGAATGTGATGATGATGCCCAAGAGGATGATGTTGGCAAGGTTGTTGGAGAAGATGCCCATCTCCTCGCGACTCAGCACCTGCGATGCCCAAGCCATGCCTGCCACGATGAGGGAGAAGAGTGCGAGGGTGATGAGGATGGGAGCGTTCAGCAGACGGATGCGCTGGATGGCCCCCGTGATGGCAACGCCAACGACCATGGAGATGAGGGTTGCTAAAAGGATAGGCACGAAGACATCGGTGGGTTCAGCGGCTCCCATTGTGGCACGATAGGCCAGGATGGACACCGGCACAATGGTCAGTCCGGCGGTGTTCATCACCAGGAACATGATCATCGAGTTGGAGGCTGTGTCCTTCTTGGTGTTCAGTTCCTGCAGACCCTCCATCGCTTTTAGTCCCATGGGTGTGGCGGCATTGTCCAAACCCAGCATATTGGCGGAGAGGTTCATGAAGATGTTACCCACGACGGGATGTCCCTCGGGAATATCAGGGAAGAGGCGGCGGAAGAGAGGACTGAGCCAACGTGCCAGCGCATTCACCATGCCGCCCTGCTCACCAATCTTCATCACCCCCATCCACAATGACAGCACGGCGGTGAGCCCCAATGAGATCTCAAAGCCGTTTTTTGCCGATTCCATCGTGGCATTCATGATGGCGGGGAAGACTTCGACATCGCCGAAAAACAAGAGTTTCACCACTGCGACAGCGGCAGCAATGACGAAAAAAGCTATCCAAATATAGTTAAGAGCCATAAGTGGTAATGTTTAATGGATAAAGTGTAAAGTGTCATTTTGAGCGCAAAAGTACAAAAATCTTTCAACTCAAAACGCTAAACTATTAATTTTTTTTGTAACTTTGTCCCCAAACAAGGGTCACTTTAACCAGAGAGTCCCAATAAAGGGCAAAGAAATATTCCTCAATCATACATTAAACTTTAACAATTATACATTAATCATTATGTTTGCTTCAATTTCCACTTGGTTTTCCAGTCTCGACACGACGATGCAGATCTTCTGGGCTTGCGCTATAGCAGCAAGTGTCGTGTTCATCATCCAGAATGCTTTGATGCTGATGGGCATAGGTGGCATGGACAGTGATGTCGATGCAGACGTAGGTACGGATTTCGATGTCCATTCCGACTTGGATATTTCCAATGCTGACGTTGATCTCTCCACAGGCCATAGCGGTCACGAGGGTACCTTAGGTTCTGCTGGCTTCTTCTCTCTCTTCACGGTGCGCAACTTCATCAATTTCTTCCTCGGGTTCGGTTGGGGTGGCATCAGCTTGGCTCCCGTCGTCAAGAGCAACTCCCTGCTCGTCCTCCTGAGCTTCCTCATCGGCCTGTTGTTCGTTGCCGTATTTGCCCTGATGCTGCGCATGATGCTTAAGCTGGAGAAGAGCGGCAACTTCAGCATCAAGGACTGCGTGGGGCTGACCGCCAGCGTCTATCTCCGTATCCCCGCCAACCACACTGCTGCCGGTAAGATCCAAATCAGCATCAACGGCTCAGTCCACGAGCTCAACGCCTTTACCGACGGCAACTTCCTTCCCACTGGCACTCGTGTCAAGGTCGTGAAAGTCATCGACAGCGGTAGTCTTCTGGTAGAACCAATAGGATAGTTATTACAAATGACACACATAAACTTGTCAACTTAAGAACTCAATAAATCATCAACTCAACAAGTATGGAACTTTACATTATCATCGTGGCTGCCATTGTAGCCTTCTTCCTCATCGTTGCGATTTTCAATCGCTATCGTCGTTGTCCATCGGACAAGATCCTCGTCATCTACGGTACGAGTGCCACCAAGGGGTCTGCCAAATGTGTTCATGGCGGCGGTACCTTCGTATGGCCTATTATTCAGGACTATGCCTATATGTCTCTGACACCGCTGAGCATCGATGCCAACCTGACCAACGCCCTTTCCCGCCAGAATATCCGCGTCGATGTGCCTTGTCGCTTCACCGTCGGTATCTCCACCGAGCCTGAGTATATGCAAGCTGCTGCAGAACGTCTGCTCGGTCAGACTCCCCAGCAGATTCAGGAGCTCGCCCGCGATATTCTTTTCGGTCAGCTGCGTCTTGTCATCGCTACGATGTCCATTGAGGAGTTGAACTCCGACCGTGACAAGTTCCTCGAGGCCATCTCCACCAATGTCGAAGTGGAGCTGAAGAAGATTGGTCTCCGACTCATCAACGTGAACGTCACCGATATCAAGGACGAGAGCGGTTACATCGAGGCTCTCGGTCGCGAGGCTGCTGCCAAGGCAATCAATGAGGCTAAGGTGCGCGTGGCTGAGCAGGATAAGATTGGTGAGATCGGTAAGGCTGAAGCTGTCCGAGAGACACGTGTACGTACTGCAGAAGCTAATGCACAGGCGGTGAAGGGTGAGAACCAAGCTAAGGTCGAGATAGCCAATTCCGAGGCTTTCCGTCGTGAGAAAGAAGCTGAAGCTGCCCGCAAGGCTAACGCTGCCGAGAAGGTGCAACAGGCTAAGGCACTCGAAGAGGCTTATGCTGCTGAACAACAGGCTGAGGTCGCACGTGCCGAGCGCGAGCGTGCCACAGAGACAGCTAACGTCATCGTCCAGCAGGAGATTGAGAAGCAACGTCTCATTATTGCAGCTGAGGCTGAGGCTGAGCAGAAGCGCGCCATCGCACGAGGTGAGGCTGACGCTGTCTTCGCTAAGATGGAAGCTGAGGCTAAGGGCCTCTATGAGGTGCTGACTCGTCAGGCTCAGGGTTACGACAAGATGGTACAGGCAGCTGGTGGCGATGCCACTTCGGCCTATTCCCTCCTCTTGCTCGAGAAACTGCCTGAACTCGTCCGCACTCAGGTCGAAGCCATCAAGGGCATCAATATTGATAAGGTCACTGTTTGGGACAGCGGCGCAACAGGTGCTGACGGCAAGAGCTCAACGGCTGGTTTTGTCAGCGGCCTCATGAAGTCCATTCCTCCACTCAACGACCTCTTTGAACAGGCTGGTCTCAATCTTCCTGAATACCTTGCCAAGAAAAAGGCTGAGCGTGAAGCTGAAGCTACTGAGACTGAATAAACCGTAAACGGGAATTGTCAACTCGTAAACACGCGATATTGATCTTATTTATGGTCTGCCTCACCGCCTTGAAAGCGGAGGGGCAGACCTTTATGCTTCGTCAGCTGAATGACTCTCTGTCCCATCTCATCTTAGAGACTCCATCTCCCAACGGGGAGAGACAGAGAGGAACCGTGAGTGATGTGTGGCGACTGCCTTACCCCACCTTTGCCTTCGCTACGGGAGATGTTGACGGTGATGGCATTGTGGACGCCTTGGTTGGAGTGGTGAAGCCTACGCGCTACGATCCCCGCATGGGGCGTCGTTTATTCGTTTTTCGGAATGTGAATGGACGTGTGCGCCCTCTTTGGTTAGGCTCTCGTCTTGTTGGTGAACTTCGCGACTTTCGTGTTGAAGGACAGCGCGTCGTTACTCTCGAACAGCATCCTGACAGCACTTGGTTTGTAGGTCACTATCGTTGGGATAGCTTCGGTTTCGTCATGACAGACTCCCGTATCACCCACGCCAGCTACGATGCTGCCACGCAGGTGTTTCGACCAGATTCGATAAGTCGTTCACACTGATGCGACCATTCGCATAGCCATATTCGACTATACGCATAGTTCGGTTTTAGCCTTTATGAGTCATGATGTTGAGGACAAAGCGGTCTGTCACATCCATTCCACGACTGCCGATAGAGGTGAGGTTGTGGATGCTGCGATCCACGTCATCTTCGATGATGCCCTCGGCGGCTGTGACGTAGCGATGCTGAATAGCTAACATTGCGGACATCACGGCTGTACCGACGCCTGTCGTCAGTTTCAGAGCGCAAGAGGGTTTGGCTCCATCGCAGATCATCCCCGTCAGGTTAGCAATCATGTTCTTCACCGAATGGGTGATTTGCTTGTAGTTGCCGCCCATGAGAAAGGTGATGCCGCAAGCGCTGCCCGTCGAGGCAACAACACAACCACAAAGTGCAGAGAGACAGCCTAAGGACTGCTTAATATAGATGGCTGTGAGGTGGGACAACGTCAGCGCACGGATCAATTCCTCCTCTGTATTGTGGTTCTCGCGGGCAAACACCACCACGGGCATCGTGGCGCAAATGCCCTGATTGCCACTGCCGCTGTTGCTCATGACAGGTATCTTGGCACCAGCCATGCGGGCATCGCAGGCGCAGCTGGTCTCGCTCAGCACCTTGGCAAAGATGCTATCACCCATAATGCCACGCCCCAGTGGACTGCACATCGTCTTGCCCAGCTGATGGCCGTAGTTCTCACATAGCCCATTAGCTGCCGCAGCCTCGTTCAACTGCTTGGCTTCGAGGATAAAACGGATGCCTTCAAGGGGTTGGGTCGTGGCAAACTCATAGACTTTGCGAAGGGTGAGAAGACCCTCTCCCTCTTTGGACTTTCCCTCCGCCCTCCTTGTTAGGGAGGGAGCAGAATGCTTTGAAAGTAGCAAATTCTCGTCCTCGGAGGTAATTGCTCCCTCCCTAACAGGGAGGGCGGGGGGAGAGTCAGTGAAGTTTGTATGTCCTCCTTTTATCGTTGCCTCCTGTTTCCGTCCATCCTCTGCGGTGACGACAGCGTGGATGAAGAGCTTGTCGGAATCTTCTTTTTCCAGTTCTATGCTGATGCGCTCTTCGGTGATATAGCATTTGGCGGCAGCAAGATCCTCCTCCGTGCAGTCGCGCAGCACTTCAAGACCTAAGCACGATTTGCCGCCTATGGCTCCCATGGCTACGGCTATTGGCAGTCCTATCATGCCGCCCGTTCCGGGTATGCCTACGCCCATTGCATTTTTGAGGATGTTGGCGCTTAGTCGAAGGTCGATGTGCGATGGAAGCTCGCCTAACAACTCTGTGGCGCGAGCCACACACAGGGCTACAGCCATGGGTTCTGTACATCCGATGGCTGGCACCACTTCGCGGTGCAACAATGCCAGTATCTCTTGCCTTTCGTTGTCTGTTAACATAATATGGTGTGTTTTGTCGATGTCTTAAGGTGATGACGATTCATAATTATAGATAAGCGCGTTTGAGAATGGCAAAGACAATATCCGTGGGGAAGTCTGCAAAGCGTTCGCGTATGCGCTTTGACTTGTGGTTCACCAGATGCTGCATATAATCCTCGAAGCGCGCAAGTGTTGAGATGTTGTCCTGTGGGTCTGTGGCATAGATGCCTATGCAGTGCCCATGCTTTTGGTCGTAAAAGACGGGGCGGTGGTTGTGAACAAACCACCAATACGTTTCGAAGAACAAATCCTGTTGCTTTTTTGTTAGTATGCCCTCCACCAACGACAGTACGCGCTGATCGCCGAGGAATGATGCTGCCGATGTGCCTTCGACGCGTAATCCTAGAATCAATGCATATTTCGAGCGGTAATAGGCGGGCGACGAAAGGATCTGACCTGCCAAGCCGAAAAGACGTGACTGACGACTCACGCCAAGGCGTTCCAACTCCGTGAGGAAACTGATGGCATCTGTCGCTACGCGCGAGGCAGACAGCATCGCTGCCTTCTGCTCTTCGTAATTCACGTGCCCTAAACGGTAGGCCAGCATGAGGACATCGATGTACAACAGGTTGGGCTCGACGTCGTATTTCGTCGGTTGTTCTGCCATATTTTTGCTTTTTTCATTGCAAAGTAACAACATTTGTACGAGACGGCCAAACAAAGATATACTTTTTTCTCTCTTTCCTGGCGAAAAGCGTAATAGACTTATATTAATAATAATGTACGCGCGCGAGTTGCTTGATGCATGTCAACCTTGGAGAAGATTTTTTGAAAAAAGTTTGCGAAACGCTTGCAGGAATGAAA
>CAJORF010000122.1 GCA_905236985.1 uncultured Bacteroidaceae bacterium
GCTTGCTTGGCCATGGCGAGCGCCTCGGCGCTGTTGCCCCACGCGAGGGATTCGGCCAGGCGCAGCTGGGCGAGATAGAGGGTGTGGAGGTCATTGCTCTCCTGCGCCACTCGAATGGCGCTGTTCAGGAGTTGTTCGCCGGAGCTCACGCTGTCGCTGTCGAAAGCGACCAAAGCTTGCTCGTAGTATGCCTTGGCATCACGCCCTGCGGGATGTTCCTGATGGCTGCTATGGCAGGCTGCAAAGATGGTGCAGAAAGCCAGAAAAAGGATGTGTACAACGCTTTTCATTCCTTCGTCATTGAAATCTGCGGCAAAGGTATAGCGTTTTTTCATAGGTTGTATCACCTACCCCGTGGAAAATTTAAGACTCCCAAAAACTTATAACCGGCTTAGATTTAATAGTCTAACTTTTTTGCACCTCCTAAGGGGGTGGAAAATTTCATCGATGTTACATCAATGTTACATTAAATGCACACGAAAGATGACGGATTGGGCTGTTAGAGGCTGGTGCGGATGAAGGTGACGGTGGCGAGGATCTCACCGTCGATGGCGTCGGCAGTGGTGACGCTGATTTGACGCTGCCCCGTGATGTATTCGCCGGTGAGAGGGTTGCGGATATGGCAGCGGTCAGGCGTGGCGTTGCCGGAGGTGGTGAGGCAATGGCCGGGAGGGATGTCGGAAGGGTTGTGACCGAGGCTGAGGATGGAACTATTGCCAAGGTTGATGAGGGCGTCGTGGATGCCGAGGGAAGGCAGGAGCGTGCGAAGGCGTTCGAGGGCGTAGCCTTTGAGGATGCCGGAGAGGTCGAGGATAAAAGCTTGCCTACCCGTAGCCTTTCCGGTGAGGGAAGGGGGGCTGGTGCGGTGAAGGGATAGGGTGCCGGCGGGGGTGTCGGGGAAAGGGGTGAGCTCGATGCCGTTGATGAGGCCGGGGTAGAAGTTGGGGGAGTTGACGGTGATGTCAAACAGGCCGTCGGTCTCGCGATGGGCGCGGAGGCAGCGGTCAAGCAAAGAATAAAGCTCTTGACTGATGGGAACAGGGCGAACTGTCGCAACATGTATAGCTTGCGACAGTTCGCTGTCGGGGTCGAAACGGTTGCCCATCTTCTCTACTGCGAGGAGTTCTGCACGCACAGCTTCCTCAATGGTCTGAAAGTCCTGCTCGGAAAGGGAGGCGAGGAGCAGGAGGTCGATGCGAGTGTGCAGCGCTTCGAACCAAGCGTAGTAGCGACTCTGTGTGGTAGTGCTGTGGAAGAGATGGGGCATGAGCGAGAGAGGTGGAGGACGGGCGCGGGATGGGTGGGGGGATGGAAGAGGGAAAAAGAAACCTCGCGGGGAAACCGCGAGGCGTAGTGGTGGATTATAGTTCCTTGATCTTGATGTTCTTGAACCATACTTCATCGCCGTGGTCTTGCAGGAGGATGTGGCCTTCGGAGGCATTGCCGAAGTTGGGCCAGTCGCGGTACTTGCTATAGGCCACGAGGGCGTTCCATTCCTGATCATCGCGGTTGTATTCGAGGAGCTTGGTGCCATTGAGCCAGTGCTCGACATGGCGACCGCGCACGATGATGAGGGCGGTGTTGAACTCGTTGATGTTAAATGGCTTCTGGTCGGGAGCGGGGATGAGGTCGTAGAGCGAGCCGAGCTTACGGTTGCCCTTCACTCCCAGTTTGGCATCGGGGTGACGCTCGTCGTCGAGGATCTGGAACTCGCAGCCGATGGCTGAGCCAGCACCTTTATTCATCTCGGGATCCACAAAGTATTTGATGCCGCTGTTGGCACCCTTGGTGATCTTGAAATCCACGGAGAGCATGAAGTTGCGGTATGTGCTCGTGGTGACGATGTCGCCGCCGTTGGTACTCTCACCGCCATTGCCCTTGAGGACTTTCAGGATGCCGTCCTCGACAATCCATCCCTTTTCGGGGAAGTGGTCGAGCTTGGCTCCGCGCCAGCCCTTGGTGGTCTTTCCGTCCCAAAGGAGCTTCCAGCCTTGAGACTGCTCACGGGCGGAGACGGTGTTGTCGATGGCATTGACCTGAGGTACTACCTCGGCGTGGAAGGCGCCGTGCCCACTACTGGAGGGGGTGGCATCGGGTGTGGCGTAGCGGGCGACGTCATTCGTGCAAATGCGGATATTGCGCCAAGCGATGGTCTTGCCTGCCTTGGAGGCATCGTTGCCGATGGTGTGAACTTGCAGCGCGATGAAACCAATAGTAGTCTTGTTGTCGATGAGGTCGGCGCAGGGGATGCAGTTGACCCATGTGCGGATGCTGTTGCCGATGGCTTCGATGCGCGCGCTGTTCCATTGATTGTTCTTGAAGGCACTTTGGGCTGCCGGGTTCTTGGTGAGGGGATAGAGCCAGCCGCGACGGGCCTCGTCGTAGATACCGCCTGTCCAGGCACGACTGCTGGGATCAATCTCAAACTGATAGCCGTGGACGCGTCCGTTTTGATAGTCCTTGCGGCTCTCACTCCGCAGCTGTACGCCTGAGTTGAGTGCATCATCGACGCGGAACTCGAACTCGAGGATGAAGTCACCGTAGGTCTGCTTGGTGCAGAGGAAGGAGTTTTCGGTGTTGACCTTGGAGTAGCCGACGATGGTGCCATCTACAACTTTGTAGTCCGCCTTGCCTCCGCGTTGTGTCCAACCAGAGAGGTTTTTGCCGTTGAAGAGCGGTGTCCAGGACTGAGCGGAGAGAACGGAGGTGAAAAGTGAAAAGTGCAAAATGAAAAATAAAGTTTTCCAGTACATATCAATTATACATTTATTCATTATTCATTGTTCATTGTTCATTCTTCGCTCTTCATTGCATCTTATAGAACTCCTCCCATCCCTTGCGGGGCGGCAGACCGCCGGCGAGGAGGGCGTTGGCAAAGGCATTGTTGGTGAACTGCTTCGTGCGTGGATCGAAGAAGAGCTGGGTGTTGAGACGCTGGGCGATGACACCGAGGCAGAAGACCTGCGAGAGGACACCGTTGATCTCGAAGGGCGAGCGTGTCTTTTCCTTGCCCATGCAGGCGAGGAGGAAGTTCTGTTGGTGGTTGCTGGGGCTCTTGGGCACCTCAGGCAGGCGGCTGGCCATGTCGCGTGCCTTATCCTCGGGGATAATGGAGAGCGTGCTGCCGTGACTGCCGCCCTTGAAGATGAGGTCGCGTGAATAGATGATCTTGCCTGGGTTGAGCTGGGCACGCGGCGTGTCGCCCTGGTTCGTCGAAGGGATGTCAGCGTTGTACTCCGAACCGCCATAGCCTGCGGGCAGGGGCGGTAGGTTGTCGAGGCCGTCGTACCAGGTGATATCCACGGGTGGCATGGCACCACGTGGGCCGAAGCGGAAGAGGATGGTTGAGGAGTAGGGGAAGAAGAAGTCGTTGTGCGCCTTTTGGTTGAGCAGCGTCACTTCGTAGGGCAGGCCGAGGTCGAGGAACTCATGCACGGTGTCGAGGATGTGAGCACCCCAATCGCCGAGGGCTCCCATTCCGAAGTCGTACCACGAGCGCCACTCGCCCTGATGGTACTTAGATGAGAAATCGTGCCACTGCGCTGCACCGAGCCATGTGTCCCAATCCATGCCTGCAGGCAGCGGTTCGGCCTCGGGCAGATGCTTGATGTTCGGGTCGAAGCGGTGCCAACGACGGCTGTTGTTCATGTGAGCCGTGACGGCTGTAACGTCTTTGATGATACCGGCCTCCTGCCATGCCTTGAACTGGAAGTAATTGGCTTCAGAGTGACCTTGGTTGCCCACTTGGGTGGCCAATTCGGGATGACGGCGCGCCATCTGCATGAGGAGCTCTGCTTCGTGGAACGTTCGCACCATAGGCTTCTCGAGATAGATGTGCTTGCCGTGGGTGAGTGCCATCATGGCGATGGGGAAATGGATATGGTCGGGCACGGCAGCCACGACGGCCTCGAAGTCGCCTGCGCCTTTCTCGAAGAGCTCGCGGAAGTCACGGTAGCGTTTGACGTTGGGGTACTTGCCCAAAACCTTTTGGCATTGTTTTCCGTCGAGATCAACATCACAGAGGGCGGTGACTTCGACCATGCCTGTGCGCAGGAAGTCGTCGAAGTCCTGCTCGCCACGGTTGCCGATACCGATGAAGGCTACTTTGACCTTCTCTTTCTTCGCATCGGCGCTTTCGCGGGAGGTCATGAGGTTGGGGGCAGCTGAGGCTATGCCTGGCACGCTGCTGAGGGCGAGGCCTGCGACGCCTGCGCTCATGGTCTTAAGGAAGTTTCTGCGGGATACCATATATGAGTGAAAAATGAAAAGTGAGAGAATGCGTTATTCGGAATCGTGATGGTGGTGGTGGTGATGATGATGTCCTTCATTGTGCTTGTGCCTGTATCCGCGCTGGTGACGGTGGATGACGTGAGCGTGGCGGTTCTTGGACTTAGGTTTGAGTCCTATGAGGCAGCGGATGCCGTAGATGAGCTGACGAAGGATGATCCACACGGCATAGAGCATGACGGTGGCTTCAAGGACGTAAAGGAGAGATGTCCACAGCTCGCTCAGTTCACCGTTGTAGTGGATAATGGCATAGACATTCAAGCCTACGGCGATGAGGAAGCATACGAAAAACGAGAGAAACTCGATGCGGATGCGACGGGAGGGGATATAGAAGTAGGGCATTGTGAAGTGAAAGAGTGAAAAGTGAAAAATAGGATTTACTATTTGCTGGTTGATGTGGATCAGTGATCCGTGCCGTATGGCTTATAGGGAATCTTCATCGCTTCGGGGAAGGGTAGAGGTTGGCCCTGAGCGATGGCTTCGAAGCCGATGAGGCAGAGTTGTGTGGCGTAGTAGCCTTCCTCGGCGATGCGTGGCGGTTGCTTGCCAGTGATGACAGCTTCCACGAAGGCTTCGGTGAGGAGTGATGTGCCGTCGGTTTGCGGTTCGCCTTTCTCGCCCAGTATGTATTCGCCTGGGTTGTTGCGCGCCACCTCGGGATCCCAGCTGCTGCCAGCGAAGGTGTTGGCTCCCCATATCTTATCTTCCCATTCCATGAGCATCTGCACGAAGGCAGGCGCAGGGGCTGGACCGTAGTCCTCGAAATAGAACTTGCCGCGCTCAGGCTCGATGGTGCCTGTTGTACCGAGGATCTGCTCTTCGAGACCGTAGAACTTATTGCTGATCACAGAGGAATAGGTCATCTGACGCCCGTCGTCGAACTCATAGATGCAGTGGACGTTGTCGTGAACATCGCGACCGTCCTTCCAATGGGTGATGGCTCCGGTACCCATGACCCGCACAGGCAGTTTGCCGAGTGCCCACGTGCCGACCTGTAGCTGGTGACAGGCGAGTTCTGTCATCAAACCCTTCGACGATTCCTTGTAAAGACGCCAGTTGATGAGGCGTTCCAGTTCGGGCGATGGCACATCGCGTCGCCAGTTGCCGTTGCGGTTCCAGAAAGCATGTACCGCATTGATCTCGCCGAAGATGCCGCTGCGTACCATCTCCATCGCCTTGATGTAGCGCGGGTCGAAGAGCCGTTGCTGACCTGTGAAGAACACTTTTCCAGTCTCCTGATGCTTACGATAGATGTCGAGCGTCTGCTCCATCGTGTAGGCAATAGCCTTTTCGCAATAGACGTGCTTGCCGGCATCGAGGGCATCCATGGCGATTTGGTAGTGCGTGTTGAGGGGCGTTGCAATGACCACGCCGTCGATGCTCTTGTCCTCGAGTAGCTTGCGGTAGGCCTTATAGGTCTTGGCCGTTGGCACGACCTTGAGTGCTTCGTCGAGCGAGGGCTGGTAGATATCAGCGAAAGCGACCACCTCGCATTTGGGATTCTGTGCGAGGAAGCTCAGCAGGAAGCGACCGCGTGAGCCAGGGCCGATCATGCCGAGGCGGCAGCGTTCGCGTGCGCTGTCCTCCACGGTGGCGAAGGTCTTCAGCCAGGGGCTGGTGGCTGCGAGTGTTGTGGCACCCATCAGCCCCAGGTTTTTCAGAAAATGTCTTCTGTCCATAGGTGATTTATATCATGATATATTACTCCAGTCGATATCGTTTTGGTTGAGGTCGTGCAGGTGCTTCCACATCGGCGCATAGTCGGGGCGTGATTGTGTCGGGTCCTCGTCGAGGATGCGATTGGCGGTGTCGCGTGCAAGCTGCACGAGCTGTCCGTCGCGTGCGATGTTGGCGATGTGCAGGTCAAAGGCCATGCCGCTCTGCTGTGTGCCTTCGAGGTCACCTGGACCACGGAACTTGAGATCAGCCTCGGCAATCTCGAAGCCGTCGTTGGTGTCGCACATGATGTTGATGCGCTGCATGGTCTCCTTGGACAGCTGGTACTTGGTGACGAGGATGCAATAGCTCTGCTCAGCACCGCGACCAACGCGTCCGCGTAGTTGGTGCAACTGTGCCAGGCCGAAGCGTTCGGCGTTCTGGATGACCATGACGGAAGCATTGGGGACGTTGACGCCCACCTCGATGACCGTTGTAGCAACGAGGATCTGAGTCTTGCCATTCACGAAGTCGTCCATGACAGCATCCTTCTCCGCACTCTTCATCTGTCCGTGTACTTTGGCAATGTGGAGTGTCGGGAACACGCGACAGAGTTCTTCGTAGCCGTTCTCGAGGTCCTGCATATCCATCTTCTCGCTCTCCTTGATGAGGGGATAGACGACATACACCTGCCGCCCTTTGTCAATTTCGGCCTTTATGCCTCGGTAGAGACTCTCGGTGCGCTCCTGCCAGAAATGCTGTGTCTCGATGGGCTTGCGCCCTGGGGGTAGCTCGTCGATGACGCTGACGTCGAGGTCGCCATAGAGCGTCATGGCCAGTGTGCGGGGAATGGGTGTGGCGGTCATCACGAGTACATGCGGCGGGGCTGAAATCTCAGAGGGGAAGCTGCCGGGTGCGTTTGGCCCTTTTTTCCAGAGGCGGGCGCGCTGGGCTACGCCGAAGCGGTGTTGTTCGTCGATGACTACGAGACCGAGGTTGTGGAACTCCACGGTGTCTTCGAGCACGGCATGTGTGCCGATGAGGATATGGACATCTCCCTCGCGCGTACCTTTTAAAATAGGTTCGCGTCGCTTTTTGCCCTTGACAGCTCCCGTGAGGAGTTCCACGCGTACGGGCATATCTCCGAGGAACTGTCGGAACGTGGCGTAGTGTTGCTCGGCGAGGATCTCCGTGGGTGCCATGATGCAGGCCTGATAGCCGTTGTCAAGGGCGATGAGCATCGTCATCAGTGCAACTAAGGTCTTACCTGATCCGACATCGCCTTGCAGCAGACGATTCATCTGCTTGCCACTACCCATATCATGGCGCATCTCGCGGATAACCCGCTTCTGTGCGTTGGTGAGTTCGAAGGGCAGGTAGTCGTGGTAGAACGTGTTGAAGAGCTGACCAACGCGGGCAAACACTAAGCCGTGGACCTGTTCCTGACGCAGTCGGGCGAAACGGAGAATGCCGAGTTGGATGAAGAACAGCTCCTCAAACTTCTGGCGATAGGTGGCGCGGCGCAACGCATCGGCACTGTCGGGGTAGTGGAGATCATGGAGCGACTGCCAGAGCGGCACAAGCTTCAGCTGAAAGATGAGTGACGAGGGCAGGTAGTCGTACATCCAGCTACCGTCGCCCAACTTATCGAAGAGCGTCTTGGTGAAACGTTCGATGCTACGGCTGTTGAGGCCGCTCTTCTTCATGCGCTCCGTCGTCGAGTAGTAGGGCTGCAGTCCCATCGAACCGAGCTGCAGCGACTCGGCGGGGTCGATGTCGGGGTGCGGGATGTTGAGGCGCCCATTGAAGACGTTGGGACGCCCGAACACGATGAAGAGCTTGCCCGCAGGGTATGTCCGCTTGATCCACTTGAACGTGGTGGTCTGGAACCAGATGAGGTCGAGGATGCCGTGGCCGTCGGTGAAATGAGCGATGAGACGCCGCTTGCGCCCCGTGCCCTCCTCCTCGTAGCTTAGGATTTCACCTCGCACCTGCACGAAGGGCATATCAGCTGACAGCTCGTGGATGTAGTAGAGACGCGAGCGGTCGATGTGCTTGTAGGGGAAGAAGTACAGCAGGTCGCGGAACGACGTGATGCGCAGTTCCGATTCCAGCAGTTTAGCCCGTTGTGGACCTACGCCGGGGAGGTAGGTAATGGACGTGGAGAGGTCGATAAGTGTTGTATTTTGCCTGCGAAGATACACAAAAGTCTGTCTTGTGCCAAATCTTAAGCGCGTTTTTCGCTCATTCATCTTCTTTTTTGATGTCAGATGAATTGTCGTCAAAGTGGACATTTTGTCGCCTAAATGGACAATTTGTCGTGAAAATGAGTAGGTTATGTGTGTATAATGACTTCGGCACAGTTGTTGCCAAATAGTTGGTGAACGCCAAAGTGAAAGCGGCGACGCTCAAAAGCAAATATGTTTAACCATTAATCAATAGGAGATTAAAACTATGTTACCAGTAATGTTTAAGAACAGTTGGTTCCCCACCGTCTTTGACGACTTCTTCGACACAGAAATTACAACTCACCGCACGGCCCCTGCCGTCAACGTGAAAGACAACGAAAACGCTTATATCATGGAGGTGGCTGCACCGGGTCTCAAGAAGGACTTCTGCCGCATCAGCATCAACGATGAGGGCAACCTCTGCATCGCCATCGAGAACAAGTTCGAACACAAGGAAGAGGACAAGAAGGAGCACTACCTCCGCCGTGAGTTCTCCTACACCAACTACCAGCAGGCCTACGCGCTGCCGAAGGATGTTGATCGCAACGGCATCGCAGCCAAGGTCGAAGATGGCGTGCTCACCATCACCCTGCCCAAGGTGAAGAAAGAGGAAACCAAGGTGTCCCGCAGCATCGACATCGCATAACGCTTTTATACATTAATCAGGGTCTTTCAGACCTTTAGAGACATTGACCACGTGATTGCTGGTCAATGTCTCTTTTTCTTCATTTTTATTGTCTCTTTGCGGCGTGAAAACGAGAGATAAGGTTATTTAGAGATATGATCAGAGGTAATAACTCATGATTTGCGATAAAAAGCGTGAAAACATTGCAAAAATACGGATTTTATAAAGTTTGCTTTATAGGAAATACATAGATTTGTAAGCCAAACTTAATAAATTCGTATGATTCTTATTAATAATTTAGGCTCAGTCCGAAAAGTCAGTTGAATACTTTCTTACGTGAGTTCGGGATAATAAAAGTGCTATAAAAGATGGTAATTCTTATCCCGAACTCACGTATGGAATGGAGAAGGGTCTGGGGTATGATGCTATGTGATTCGGTGGGGGAGGGAACTTAAATTTCACATAAATCTGAACTTAAATTTTATTTTTTGGGAAACGAATAGCTGTATTCACATTATTACATATAGAAATGGTAGGAGTTGGGCTGAAAGGGGTGATTTGTGCGGATTATCATGATTATTTTTTGACTTTATTTGGTCAGGTCAAGAAATTGCCGTATCTTCGCGGTCGAATTTCAGCGGCCCTGTAGTTCAACGGATAGAATAGAGGTTTCCTAAACCTTAGATAGGGGTTCGATTCCCCTCGGGGCTACGCCCAATTTACCATTTGACTCTTAGCTTTTTACAGGCCAAGAGTCAAATGTTTTTTGTATGTAAGGAGTTGGGGCTTCAGGCTTCGTTCAGGAGGCTACGCGTCATGCGGCGCACAGGGAACCAGACAGCGAGGAGGCTGACAACCAGAACGGTGGCAAAGACCAGGAGGATGTCGGCGGCGCGGACGCTGACGGGATAGGCATCAACGATGAACGAGCCCTCGCTCTGTCCGAGCTTGACGAAGCCGTACTGAATCTGCAACCAGCAGAGCAAGAGGCCAACGGCGATGCCGAGGATGGCACCGAAACCACTGATGAGCCAACCTTCGAGCAGGAAGATGCGCGAGAGCTGCTGGTCGTTGGCTCCGAGGGAACGCAGCGTCTGCACATCATTGCGTTTGTCAATCATCAACATAGAGAGAGAACCTATGATGTTGAAGGAGGCCACGAGTAGGATGAAGGTGAGAAAGAGGTAGGCAATGAATTTCTCCACCTGCATGATGCGGAAGGTGTCTTCCTGTTGCTCATAGCGATCTTGCACCAGGAAACGTTCGCCGAGGATGGCGCGGATGTCGGCCTTGGCACGACGGAGGTTGACATCGGGCTTCAGGCGCAGTTCGACGGCACTGACCATGCCTTGCTGGTCGAAGAGGCGACGGGCGAAGGCGATGGAGGTGATGATGTAGTTGGCATCGTAGTGGTTTTGGTTGACGTTGAAGACAACGCCGGGGGAGTACAGCTCATCGCTGGTGAAGCTCTGCATGGGATTGGCCATATTGACACGCTCGCCACGGCGGGGAGCATAGATGGGTAGCGCACCTTCGTAGGAGGTGCCGAGACCCAGTTGTGCGGCCAATCGAATACCCATCACGCCATATTCGAGGACATCAGCGTGGAGGATGAATTCGCCGTCGCCATATAGCAGTTGATCCAGGTCGGCTTGCTGCGCGAAGTTGTCATCAACGCCCTTGATAGTGATGACCCATTGCCGTTCGTTGCCTACGATGAGTGCTTGTTCCTCAAGTACTTCGGTATAGACCTCTATACCTTCGTAAGCGCGCAGAACGGTCAGTGCCGGGTCATCGGCAGCAATGGTCTTGCCCTCAGCCAGCGTAACCTTCAGCTCAGGATCGAAGGCGGTGAAGAAGGAAGAGACCATATCGCGAAAGCCGTTGAACACCGAGAGCGTTACCACCAAGGCGGCAGTGGCCAATGCCACCCCACAGAGGGAAATGCCGGAGATGATGTTGATGGTGTGGTGGCTCTTGCGCGAGAAGAGGTAGCGGCGGGCGATGTAAAATGAAAACATTTTATTTTCACTCTTTCACTTTTCATTTAATATTTTATCAATATTTTCTGCGTAGTCGAGGCTGTCATCAACGAAGAATCTGAGTTCGGGGATGATGCGGAGCTGGAAGCGCATACGCTGTCCGATCTCGTAGCGGATCTCGCGCACGTTGGCATTGATGTTGGCACAGATTTCCTCAGCACGTTCGCTTGGGAAGATGCTGAGGTAGGCGCGGCAGACGCTCATGTCAGGGCTGATGCGGCAGACGCTGACGCTGACAATGACGCCGCGTGTGGCCTGTGTCTGACGCTGGAAGATGTCGCTCAACTCCTTCTGAATCAAGCGTGCAATTTTATTTTGTCTTGTCGTTTCCATTCTTTTTCACTTGTCGTTTTTCAGTTTCTCGTTATAAACGAGTGCGTACATCTTCATCTGCTTGAGCATAGCGAGGAGACCGTTGCTGCGCGTGGGGGAGAGATGTTCGCGTAGCCCTATGCGTTCGATGAAATAGAGGTCGGCATCGAGAATCTCCTGCGGCGTGTGGTCGCTGAGGACGCGGATGAGAAGGGTGACAATGCCCTTGACGATGAGCGCGTCGCTCTCGGCACGGAAATGCACGAGACCGTCGGGCGTGAGTTCGGCTGTGAGCCACACGCGGCTTTGACAGCCCTCGATGAGGTTCTGCTCAGTCTTGTCGGTGTCTGGCAGAGGCTGCTGTTCGCTGCCGAGGTCGATGAGGAGTTGGTAGCGATCCATCCAGTCGTCGAAGTCAGAGAACTCTTCGATCACGGAATCCTGAATTTCGTTGATGGAAGACCCACCCTCAACCCCTTCCGTAGAGGCGGGGAGCGGCTGGCGCGTCATATTTTGATTGTCGTTAAATTCCATATCCTTTTTATTCATTGGGGGGGGGGCTTAGTTATCGTTATATATCAATTGCAATAAAGTTTGTCCTACGGCGCGCAAGACTTCAGGGTCGATATTCTCAGGCGTGTCGTTGACGGTGTGCCATGTCGGACCAAAGCTGGAGTGTGGGTCGTCAACATTGGGGATGATGTCGATGGCGGGAATCCCCGCGATACGATTGACGGGTACGTGGTCATCGGTGACGTATCCGCTGTTGCGCAGGGGGAAATAGGTGCCGTAGCCGAGCTGGTCGGCCAAATGCCAGACCATATTGACCAGGGTCAGGCCGTAGTGTTTCGAATAACCCTCCATGAGGAAACGGCTGTCGCGACCGCCTACCATATCGAGGTTGATGGCGTAGCGGGCATGGTAGCCGGCAGCAAATGCCTGCTCTGCCCAGTACTTGGAGCCAAGACACCAGAAGCCCGTCTCCTCATCGCCTTCATCGGAACTCTCCTCTGCCCACTGAGGTGTGCCTTGGTCCTCCACGTCGAAGCAGACGAAGTCAACACCGTAGTTGAGACCCATGGCGTGGATGAGGCGGGCCATCTCCAACATCACGGCCACACCTGATGCACCATCGTTGGCTGCAATGACGGGCGTGCGGTGGTTGGCTGCATCGCGGTCGTTGTCGGCCCAGGCACGGCTGTCCCAGTGGGCAGTGATGAGGATGCGGTCGGGCGAATCGCCATTGAGACGCGCCTGGATGTTGCGGCAAGGAAGTGGCTGACCGTCGTATCCCTTAAGGGTGGTGCGCTGTTCGATGACCTCAGCACCAAAGGATTGGAACTGAGCGACGATCCAGTTGCCACATGCCTCATGAGCGGCAGAGCCAGGGACGCGGGCTCCGAAGTTGCACTGCGCTACGACGTATGCCATCGCTGAGTCGGCAACGAAAGTGGGCGCTGGCGCAATGGCTATGGTGTCGGCTGCGCTTGATGGCTTCGTCCTACCGGTGCAAGAGGAGAAAATGAGAAGTGAAAGAATGAAAAGTGAAAGATAATATATACTTTTTACTCTTCCTTTCCATTGTTTTTCAGGCATCCTCTCGTTACCTCTATTATTTATGATTGTTTGCATACGCTATTTTATTTCATTTTTCGCTTTTCACTCTTTTGCGTCTCTTCCATCACCCTGAGGAAATTCCCGCCCCAGATGAGGCGGAGGTCCGTTTCGCTGTAACGCTCACGCAGAAGGCGGCGGGTGAAGTTGATCAGCTCGGATGCTGAGGCGAGGCCGGGCACACCGCCGTCACCATCGAAGTCAGTGCCGATGCCCACGTGCTCGATGCCCGCTACTTGGATCATGTGGTTGAGATGAGCCACGGCATCGAGGATGGTGGCTTCGCCATCCGTGCGTAGGAAACCGTTGTAGAAGGTGACCTGAACGACACCTCCACGGGCTGCAAGAGCACGCAGCTGGTCATCGGTCAGGTTGCGGGGATGGTCGCATAGGGCACGCGCGGAGGAGTGGGAGCAGACGATGGGCGTCTGGCTGATGTCCAAAGCGTCGTAGAAGCTACGCTCGCTGGCGTGAGAGAGATCCACCATGATTCCCAGACGGTTCATCTCTGCGATGACCTCTGTGCCAAAGGCTGATATGCCCTCCAGGGCTTCGCCTTCACGTGGACGTGCCGAGCCGCAGATGTCATTATTGCCGTTATGGCAGAGGGTCATATAGACGATGCCGTGCTCCTCCTTGAAATGGCGCAAAAGGGAGAGGTCTTGCCCGATGGCATAGCCGTTCTCGATGCCGACCATGATGGCGTGCTGGCCTGCGGCCTTGAGACGGTAGAGGTCGGCAGGAGTACGGGCGAGGGAAACTCCCATCTCTTTGACGCGGGTGAGCTGGCTGTCAGCGTAGGCGGTGGCTGCAGCATTGCCCTCTGGCGTGCGAGGACCTTGCGGAATGTAGGCGACCATGATGCTGGCGTCAAGTCCGCCCTCGGTCATCTTATGCAGATCCACAAGGATGCGAGGGTCGCGTTGGTCGAAGTGGATGTTCTGGTTGAAGAACATCGGGGTGTCGCAATGGCTGTCGAGGGTCAGGACACGATTGTGGATGTGGCGCGCATTGCGGTAATTGGCAGCCTCTTCGTGCAGCCAACGGAAGAGGGGCATCATCGTCTCGTCACCAGCGAGGCAGAAACATTCGGGATGCCACTGCACGCCGAGGATGCTCTTGTACTCAGTGGATTCAACGGCTTCGATGATGCCGTCAGAGGAGCAGGCAGAGATGCGGAGGTGAGGCCCAGGCTCGCGGACGGCTTGATGATGGAAACTGTTGACAGCGAGCGTTGTGGTGCGCATGATGGAATGTAGGAGCGAGCCTTCGACGATGCTGACGGTGTGGGAGGCAACGGAGCGGTCGAGAGACTGGCTGTGCTTGAGCAGGGGGGAGGTGAAAGCGGACGAACCGTCTTTCGCTGACCCCGTGGCCAGATCCTGCCAAATGGAGCCGTCGAGTGCGGCGGCAAGGAGCTGGATGCCACGGCAGATGCCGAGGATGGGAATCTGGCGGTCGAAGGCCAGGCGGATGAGCAGGAGCTCAAAGAGATCGCGGCGCGGGTTAATGCTGCCAAGGGCGGGGATGGGCTCTTCGTTGAGGTAGAGCGGATTGAGGTCAGCACCGCCTGAGAGGAGCAGGCCGTCGATGCTGTCGAGCATCGTAACGAGGGCGTCCCGATCGGTGGTCGGAGGCAGGATGACTGGTGTGGCACCTGCACGGATCACGCTCTCGAAATAGCCTTCAGCCAGCTCGCAGCCCTTGTCGCCAAAGTTGCCCGTGATGCCAATCACGGGAGTGTGACGGCTCCCGGGGAAGGAGTCGTGGAAGGCATCGTATGTGGATTTCCAGTTGAACATTCCTTAATCTTCGGCGGTGTCGGAGGTAAGGCCTGCCTTCTTGGCGGTGAGGGCTTTGATGGCAGCGACATCGTTCTCAGAGAGCCCGATGGGCACTTCTTTCTTGATACTTTGTTTAAGCGAGATCAAGGTCTCGGTGGAGATGACGCCCTCGATCTCCTGTAGGCGGTTGTTGAGGAGCTCCATGAGGTGAGCATTGTCGCGGGCGTAGAGTTTGACGAGCATCGTGTAGGGACCCGTTGTGAAATGACATTCCACTATCTCAGGAATTTTCTCAAATTCGCCTACCACGCGTTTGTACATCGATCCGCGTTCGAGGGTGATACCGACGTAGGTGCAGGTGTTGTAGCCGAGCGTCACGGGGTTGACGTAGTAGCCAGAACCCACGATGACCCCTATGTCAACGAGGCGCTGCACACGCTGGTGAATAGCTGCTCGTGAGACGCCACATTCTGCTGCCACATCTTTAAAAGGAATACGCGCGTTTCGCGTGATGATCTCGAGAATTTTCTTGTCGAGACTGTCTATTTTTTCCATGTTAGATTTGTTTTAATGTCTATTTGTTCGCAAAAGTAAGAAAAAAGTCTCGATTGGCAAGCCTTTTTATCGAAAAAAAGACACCAAAAGCATTTTTTGGTGTCTTTTTGTAGTTTTTAAGCTTGTTTACTCAACAATATCCAGCAGCTCAACTGTAAAGATAAGCATGGAGAGGGGAGGAATCTTACCCGCCTCGCGCGTGCCGTAGGCCAGCTGCTGAGGGATATAGAGTTCCCACTTGGAGCCCACGGGCATCATCGTCAGTGCCTCTGTCCAGCCCTTGATGACCTGATTGCAGGCGAAGGTAGCTGGCTGGTTGCGCTTGTAGGAGCTATCGAAGACGGTGCCGTCAATGAGACGTCCCTCGTAGTTGACCTTCACCTTCTGTGTTGCCGTGGGTACGGCACCTGTTCCAGCGGTGAGGATTTTGTATTGGAGGCCGCTCGGTGTGGTGACAACGCTGTCCTTCTTGGCGTTAGCCTTGAGGAACTCCTCGCCCTCGATGCGGTTCTTGCCATACTTGGCTTCCATCTTGACGCCGTTGTAGTAGTCAAGCTGCTTGGTAGAAATGGCTTGAGCGCTGTCGCTGGTGAGGGTCGCATTGCCAGCGATGGCAGCGCGGAAGCCCTGAATGAAACGTTCCTTGTTGAGCAAATCGACGCTGTCGTTGATTTGACGGTTGACCTGATTGACGATTTGGTTCTCCACCTGCTGGCGGATCTCCTTGCCAGCGGTATATGCCTTCATCTGCTTGGTCTGCTCGTCGATGGTAGGATCGTCGAAGCCGCTAAGGAAATAGCTGACGTAGGTCGTATCGACGCCAAGGCGTTGAACGAGGTAGTTCATCAGGCCATTGGTCTGTGCGATGCCATAGGCATAGCTGAACACGTCCATGCTGACGGTGTCCACCTTCACGACCTCTTCCGCCTTCTTGCTTTTCTTCACCTTCTTGGCTGCGCTGGCGTTGACGCAAATGAGCAGTCCGAGGGCGATGGCAAAAAACTGAACTGATTTCATTGCTTACTTCTCGATACCTTCCAGCTGGATGGTGAAGATGAGTGCGCTGAAGGGCTTGATGTTACCCATATCCTGTGCGCCATAAGCCTGCTCCTGGGGAATATAAACCTTCCACTTGGAGCCAACGGGCATGCTGGTCAGAGCAGCCTTGAAGCCGGGGATCACCTGGCTGGCACCGAATGTAGCTGGCTCGCCATCCATGTTGCCGTCGAAGACAGTACCGTCGATGAGCGTACCCTCGTAGTGAACCTTCACGCGGCAGGTGTCAGCAGCAATCTCGCCCTGACCTTCGGTGAGAACCTCGTAATAGACACCGTCGCCAAGGGTCTTGATGCCGTCCTTCTTGGCGATCTCAGCCATGAACTTCTCACCAGCTTCCTTGTTACCGGCGTATGCCTTCTGCTTAGCGTTGTTCTGGATGGTCTCCATGTTGGTCTGGACGTAGGTGTTAGCGCTGTCGAGTGTCATGACATTGAACTTTCCGGCAACAGCGGCCATGAAGCCTGCATAGACATTGTTCTCGTTGATGGTCTGGGTGCTGTCTTCGCCGAAGATCATCTGGTTGATGTTCTTAACCATACCCTGGCTGACCTGCTGACCGATCTGGATACCAGCATAGTAAGCAGCCTTCTTCTTGTTCTCACCAGCTTGAACGCTCTCATAGAAACCCTTGAGGAAGTCATCAACGAGCGTGGTGTCAATGCCCATGCGAGCACTGAGGTACTCCTTCAGACCCTGAGTCTGGCTCATGCCGATAGCATAGCTGAGGGTATCAATGTCTGTCTTGAGGTTGGCGGTAGGAGCCTGGTTGCAAGAGGTCATGACAGCTGCCAAGGCCACTGCGAGGAAAAATGTAATTTTTTTCATTTTGCTTTGTTGTTTTAATTTATTAGGGTTAAAAAATCGTTCTGTTCTTAAAGCACTTTGATGAGCTCCACGTCGAAGATGAGGGTGGAGTAGGGAGGGATGGAACTGCCGGCACCACGCTCTCCGTAGCCGAGGAGATAGGGAATGAAGAAGCGGTACTTAGCACCTTCCTTCATCAGCTGTACGCCTTCCGTCCAACCGGGGATGACTTGATTCAGGGGGAAATCGGCAGGTTCGCCGCGCTTGTAGCTGCTGTCGAAAACGGTGCCGTCGAGAAGTGTGCCCTCGTAGTGACAGCGCACCTTATCGGTAGCCTTGGGGCTGCGTCCAGTACCCTCGGTGAGCACTTGGTACTGCAGACCGCTCTTGGTGGTGATGACTCCTTCCTTCTTGGCGTTCTCTTCGAGGAACACCTTGCCTTCGGCGATGGCACCCTCAGCCTGCTTGCGGGCCTGCTTGTCGAAATATTCGTTGAGGAGGTTTTGTGCCTCGCGATGCGAGATGGCGGGTTCGGCTCCAGTCAGCACGTCGCAGATGCTCTGTGTGAAATCCTGAACGCTGAAGTCCTCGATGCCCATACTCTTGAGTTGTTGTCCGATACCGAGGCCCAAAGCGTAACTAATCTTATTCATTTTTGCTTTCTGTTTTTACCTTTATATATATATATGCGTGCGCGAAATGCATTTTCAGCGTGCAAAGGTACTGCTTTTCTTTCATCTTTTGCTCTGTAAACGCGTTTTTTTAGTTTTTTTTATCTACTTCTTTTGTTTGCAACGTCTTTTTCGCTACTTTTGCTGCGAAATTAACCCTAAAGAGATGAAAAAACTTGTTATTCTAACCGGTGCTGGGATGTCTGCTGAGAGCGGCATCAGCACCTTCCGCGACTCTGGCGGACTGTGGGAGCACTACCGCGTCGAAGATGTAGCGACGATAGAGGGATACCACCGTGATCCCGAACTGGTGCTGGATTTCTACAACGCACGTCGTCGTCAGCTGCCCGAAGTGAAGCCTTGTCTCGGTCATGAATTGGTGGCCGCGCTGGAGAAAGACTTCGATGTGACCGTCATCACGCAGAATGTCGATGACCTGCACGAGCGTGCCGGCTCCACAAAGGTCATCCACCTGCACGGCGAGCTGATGAAGGCGACGTCGAGCGATCATCCCAACGACCCGACTCAGATTGTCACCCTCGATGCAGACCACATGGATATCCATATCGGTGACAGAGCCGCCGACGGTAGCCAGCTTCGCCCTTTCATCGTGTGGTTTGGCGAGGCCGTTCCCGAGATTGAGCGAGCTGCTGAAATCTCATCGCAGGCTGACATCTATGTGGTTATCGGCACGAGCCTCAATGTTTATCCCGCTGCGGGATTAGTGCAGTTCGTACCCGAGCACTCTCCCATCTATCTCATTGATCCGAAGGATGTACCCTGGACAAGTAGCCATCGCTATCGCCACATCAAGAAGGGCGCTTCGGAGGGTATGGAGGAACTGATCAAGATGTTGCAACATATAAAAGAAGAATAATATGACAAAACTGGAAGTCGCAATGGCTGAGCTGCGACGCTGGCAGGAAATCGTGGGACTGCGCACCGTCGCTGAACTCAATACCATTGTACGTGGTGGCCATGCCACACAACTCATCATGGTCGTAGAGGCACTGCAGGAGCGCCGGATAGCTTCCGTGGCCGATGACATAAAGGCACGCAACAACCGCATCGTGTTGCTGGCAGGCCCCAGCAGCAGCGGCAAGACCACCACTTGTAAGCGTCTCGCTGTTCAATTAGGAGCTTGTGGTCTGCGCCCGCAGATGTTATCGTTAGATGACTATTTCGTCAATCGTGAGGATACACCCCGTGATGAAAATGGCGAATACGACTTCGAATGTATCGAAGCCCTTGACGTCGCTTTCTTCAATGAGCAATTGACCGCCCTCCTCAATGGTGAGAAAGTGCAGTTGCCCCGCTTTGATTTCCATTCGGGACATCGGAAGATTGGAGACCGTGAGCTACAGCTCATGGATCATGATGTCCTGGTCATCGAAGGTATTCATGCCCTCAACCCGGCACTGACGCCTTCGATTCCTCTGAAAGAGAAATACCAGCTGTATGTCTCGGCGCTCACGACGATCAAGCTCGATGAGAAACGTGAGATATCGAAGTCTGACAACCGCCTGCTGCGCCGCATCATTCGCGACCACAAGTTCCGTGGCTATTCCGCTTCCGAGACGATTCGTCGTTGGCCGAGCGTGCGTGCTGGCGAGGAGAAATGGATCTTCCCCTTCACGGAGAACTGCGACCGCATGATCAATAGTGCCCTGCTCTATGAGCTCGCCGTGCTGCGCCATTATGTTCTGCCGTTATTGGAACAGGTACCAGAGGGCGACCCTGCCTACGAAACAGCTTGGCGACTCAGACAGCTTGTCGGTTTCTTTGAACCTATCACAGACAAACAGATTCCGCTGACCTCACTCCTCCGCGAGTTCCTCGGTGGATCAAGCTTCCATTATTGATATGAAGGTTGAGGATTATGCTTCGCACCTTGAGGGCCGTGGCGTGAAGCCTACTTCCACCCGTCTGCTCGTCTATCGCGCATTGGCTGAGCATCGTCATCCCATGTCGCTGCGCGAGCTCGACGATGAGCTCGACACCGTGGATCGTTCTTCCATTTTCCGTACACTCACGCTTTTCCTTGGCAATCACCTCGTTCACGCCATTGAGGATGGTTCGGGCATGGCAAAATACGAGATTTGCGAGGGGCACGACGACTGTTCACTTGAAGACCAACACGTACATTTCTACTGCCAGCATTGTCAGCGCACCTTCTGCTTTCACAACCTGCATATCCCACACTTGGATATGCCCGAGGGTTTCGAGGCCGAGGGCGTTACGTTCTTGGTGAAGGGCATCTGTCCTGATTGTGCTCGAACATCTTATTCCAAACACTATCTGGCTTGATGTTCAGTGGGTTTAATACGCCACTGAACATTCCACACCCAATGCTCGCACGCGCTCTGCAATATGGTCCAGCTCGGCGGGCGTTGCTTTTTGAAGGCTCTTCACAGGTGTCTCGCGGTCGATGGTGTAGATCATCACTTTCTCAGGACGGATGCGCTGCACCGCTTCGAGCCACGGACTGACATACCGGTCGGAGGTATTCGTGACGTTGCTACCTTCTGCATCTGTGCCGCTGAGGAACATGGTCTGTATAATGACATGACCGTTGAAAGCAGCAAGAGCCTCAATGATGGCATCGAGGTCGTAATGTCCAGCAGGACGATCGACACGATGAATGAAATCTATATCCACTGTGTCTAACTTTTGGATATTATTGTCCACATACATGAGAGCCTTGTGGACTTCCGGCCTTATCACCTGTGTGGCGTTAGACAGTACGCTGATCTTTGCATCCGGGAAATAGCGGTTGCGCAATGCGATGGTGTCCTCGATGATCTCGGGGAAATGGGGATGTGCCGTGGGCTCGCCATTGCCAGCAAAGGTGAGGACATCAGGACGCGGACCCTCCAGTGTCATCTGCTGCAAACGGGCTTCCAAGGCTTCGCGCACCGCGTCGCGGCTTGGCAGTTTGGCATGAGGACGGTGGTCGGCATTGAGACCGCACTCGCAATAGATACAATCGAAGGTGCAGAACTTACCGTCGGCAGGCAGGAGGTTGATGCCGAGCGACACGCCGAGACGACGGCTGTGAACAGGCCCAAAGATGGGCGATGGATAGATGACTGTGCTCATTTCGGTAGCAAAGATAGTGAGTTTTTTGCATATAGCGCGCGCTATTTGCAAAAAACTCACTATCTTTGTGCCCAAATATGTTAGAGAACATCCATAAACCCATCCTTTTGGAGCTTGAAAGCTACCAACAGCTCTTCCGCTCCGCCCTGCAATCCGACAACGCTTTGCTGTCTGCTGCCCTTGAACATCTCACGCGCAAACTTGGCAAGATGATGCGCCCAACGCTCGTCCTGTTATGTGCCAAGGAGGCTGGATCTGTCACTGAGGAGGTGATGCACGCTGCTGCCGGACTCGAAATGCTGCACACCGCCAGCCTCGTCCACGACGATGTGGTTGATGAAAGCGATATGCGTCGTGGACAGCGTTCGATTAATGCCCTCTTCGACAACAAGGCCGCCGTGCTCGTTGGCGATTTCATCACCTCAAAAGCTCTCTCTGAGGTAGCCCTGACGCATCACCTCGAAGCCGTGGAGCGCATGGCGTGGCTCGGACAGACGCTTGCCGACGGCGAATTGCTACAGTTGGGCAATACGCAACGCAGCACCTTCAGCCGCGAGGCGTACTATGAAGTCATTTCAAAGAAAACGGCAGCACTCTTCTCCACGTGTGCATGCTTAGGAGCTCTCCTCGCTGGTGGCGATGCAGACACTGTCCGTCAGCTCGAGCGCTTTGGTCACCTCGTGGGGCTCTGCTTCCAGTTGCGCGACGACATCTTTGATTTCGATGAAAGTCTCAACGTTGGCAAACCCAAGGGCAACGACCTGCAGGAAGGCAAGCTCACGTTACCCGTCCTCCATGCCCTCGACGGCTGTGACGACTATTACCGCCGCTTGGCTCTCAAGGTGCGCGTCCACGAGGCATCGCGACTGGAGATTCAGGAGCTGGTCGATTTCACTATTCAGCGTGGTGGCGTGCAGTATGCTGAATCGGAAATGCAACGGCTACGCGACGAGGCCGTGTCTCTGCTCGCCAACCTCCGCAACCGCGAAGTGGCTGAAGCTTTGCATCACTATATCGACTATGTCGTACTAAGAACATTATAACCTCATCACCTCAAACATGAAACGGATTGAAATCATCAATGGTCCCAACCTGAACCTTCTGGGGCGTCGCGAGCCGGGTGTCTATGGCTCACGCAGCTTCGATGCCTATTATGATGAGCTGAAACAGCATTACCCTGATGTTGAGTTTGGCTATTTCCAGAGCAACTGCGAAGGCGAACTCATTGACCGCTTGCACGCCGTGGGCTTCGAGGCTGACGGTATCATCCTCAATGCTGGAGCCTACACGCATACCAGCATCGCCCTCCACGATGCTATTCGCGCCATCACGACACCAGTCATCGAGGTACATATCTCCAACGTTCATCAACGTGAGGAGTTCCGTCACCATAGCTGCATCAGTGCTGCCTGTCGTGGCGTCATCTGCGGCTTTGGCCTCAACAGCTACCGTTTGGCAGTTGAAAGCCTTTTAATGGATCATGAATAATGTCCCTCGACGACTACATTCTTGCACATATCGACCCTGAACCAGATTACCTGCATCGGCTCTGGCGGGCAACGAACCTTCATCTGAACTACCCTCGCATGGCCAGCGGCCATCTGCAAGGGAGATTGCTCAATATGCTGGTTCACATGATACGTCCCAAGACCGTCCTCGAGATAGGCACTTTCACGGGTTACAGTGCCCTCTGCATGGCCAGCGCCCTCGAACCTGGAGCCGAACTGCACACCATCGAGATCAACGATGAACAGGAAGTCTTCACCCGTCCGTGGCTCGAAAATTCCCCTTGGGCCGACCGCATCCATTTCCATATCGGTGATGCCCTGGAAATAGTAAATTGTCAATCGTTAAGTTGTAAATTGTTTGATCTCGTCTTCATCGATGCTGACAAGCGCCACTACTGCGACTACTATCGAGCCGTACTTCCACGCCTCCGCCCCGGTGGCTTCATCATCGCCGACAACACGCTCTGGGATGGCCATGTTGTCGAAACCCTCGTTACTAATCCCGAGGGCTCTCCCGAGGTGCAACCCCCTCCCCTCAATGCCAAGGACTCCCAAACACAAGGCATTCTCTCCTTCAACGACCTCGTAGCCTCCGATCCCGCCGTGGAGCGCGTCATTCTCCCCCTCCGCGACGGTCTCACCCTCATACGAAAACTTCCCTCCTCATGAAACTCTTCCTCCTCGACGCTTACGCCCTCATCTATCGTGCCTACTACGGCCTCATCAAGAACCCGCGCATCAACAGCCGTGGTGAGAATGTATCAGCCATCTTTGGCTTCTTCAACACGCTCGAAGAAGTGCTGACCAAGGAACAGCCCACGCACGTCGGTGTGGCTTTCGACCCTCACGGCGGTACTTTCCGCCACGAAGCCTATCCACCCTACAAGGCGCAGCGAGAGGAGACACCCGAAGCCATTCGTTTTGGTGTGCCGGTCATCAAGGAGATCTTGAAAGACTACCGTATTCCTGTGCTCGAAGTGGAAGGGTATGAGGCCGATGATGTCATCGGGACTCTTGCTGCACAAGCTGAAGTTCAGGGTATTGAGACCTACATGATGACCCCCGACAAGGACTACGGGCAGCTCGTATCGCCACACGTAAGGATGTTCAAGCCCAAGAATATGGGCGTAGGATTCGACATCCTTGGGCCTGCTGAAGTATGTGCCAAATGGGGCATTGAGCGTCCAGAGCAGGTCGTTGATATCCTTGGCCTCATGGGTGATGCCTCCGATAATATCCCGGGTTGTCCTGGTGTAGGGGAAAAGACGGCTTCATCTCTCATCCAGCAATTCGGAAGTATCGAGGGACTATTGTCCAACACCGACCAGCTCAAAGGCAAGCTGAGGGAGCGCGTCACAGAGAACCGCGAGCAGATCACCCTCTCGCGCTGGCTTGCCCAGATCGTCACTGATGTCCCCATCACTCTCGACATGGAAGCCCTCGCCTACGAGGAGCCTGATCGCGAAGCGCTCATCGCCAAGTTTTCCGACCTCGAGATGCGCAGCCTCATCAATCGCAAGTTCGGTGGTGAAATAGCAGAAACAAAACATCAGACTCTCTCAAGACCCACCCCAAGCCTCTCCCATAAGGGAGGCGAGAGCCTCCAGAAAGAGGGACAACTGGATCTCTTCGATTCATATATCTCCGAAACTACAGCCTCTGCAGCCCCTATTCTTGCGGCCTCAACAAATGAGGATTCTCTTCCCTTCTCCAGCTATGCGCAGCCTCTCCCGTCCCTTACGGGAGGGGTCGGGGGTGGGTCTTCTTATCACCTCGTTTCCACCCCTTCTGCTCGTGCTGACCTTCTCTCCCTTCTTCTCTCCTTCCCCGAAGTATCCATCGATACCGAGACGACGAGCACAGAGCCTATTGATGCCGAGCTTGTTGGACTCAGCTTTGCTGTCAAGGAAGGTGAGGGTTACTATGTTCCTATCCCAGAGAACCGTGATGAGGCTTTGGCTATTCTCAAGGAGTTCCGCCCTGTCTATGAGAGCACGACGATCCTCAAGGTAGGCCAGAATCTGAAGTACGACCTCGAAGTGCTGGCGATGTACGGCATCCGTCTCGCAGCACCCATGTGGGATACGATGATTGCCCACTACCTCCTGCAGCCTGAGATGCGCCACGGTATGGACTATCTTGCCGAGGTCTATCTTCACTACAAGACCATACACATCGACACGCTCATCGGAACAAAGGAACGTGGTAAGCCGCAGAAGACCATGCGCGAAGTGCCCGTCGAGGAGGTCTGTCCCTACGCCGCCGAGGATGCTGACATCACCCTGCGCCTGAAGCATGTCTTCGAGCCGATGCTCGAGGCCGAAGGTGCGCGACGTCTCTTCGAGGAAGTGGAGATGCCTCTGATGCCCGTCCTCGCCGACATGGAACTTACGGGGGTCTGCCTTGACACCGAGGCGCTGAAGCAAGCCAGCGAGATGCTCACGACAGAGCTCTTAGCTACCGAACAGGAGATCTATTCCCTCGCTGGCACGGAGTTCAACATCAGCTCACCCAAACAGGTTGGTGAGGTGCTTTTTGACCGCCTCAAGCTACTTCCCAACGCCAAGAAGACGAAGACGGGAGCCTACTCAACCAATGAGGAGGTGTTGCAGCGCATCCGTTCCAAGCATCCTGTCGTCGATAAAATCCTTGAATATCGCGGCAAACAGAAGCTCATCAGTACCTATCTCGACGCCCTGCCCAAACTCATCCATCCGCGCACAGGCCGCATCCACACCTCTTTCAACCAGACTGTTACCGCTACCGGTCGTCTCTCCAGCTCCAATCCCAACCTCCAGAACATCCCCGTCCGTACAGCCGATGGCAAGGAGATACGCAAGGCTTTCGTTCCTGAACCTGACCAGCTCTTCTTCTCTGCTGACTATTCGCAGATCGAACTCCGCATCATGGCACATCTCAGCGGCGATGAAGGTCTCATCGGGGATTTTCGTTTGGGCCACGACATCCATGCTGCTACTGCCGCCAAGATCTTCCATAAGGACATCACAGATGTGACGCGCGAGGAACGTGGTCGCGCCAAGACTGCTAACTTCGGCATCATCTACGGCATCACGGCTTTTGGTCTTACTGAGCGTCTTGGTATTAGCCGCACGGAATCCAAACAGCTCATCGATAACTATTTCCTTACCTATCCGCGCGTCCATGCTTTCATGCAGGAGAGTATCGACAAGGCGCGCCAGTTGGGCTACACCGAGACCATCCTCGGTCGCCGCTGTTACCTGCGCGACATCAACTCAGCCAATGCCACTGTTCGTGGTTTTGCTGAGCGCAATGCTATCAACTCGCCCATCCAGGGCTCCGCTGCTGACATCATCAAAGTGGCGATGGTACGCATCCATCGTCGCTTTGCCGAAGAAAACCTCCGCTCAAAGATGATCCTTCAGGTGCACGACGAACTCAACTTCAGCGTCCTACCAGAAGAGCGCGAGCGCGTCGAGAAAATTGTCATCGAAGAGATGCAAGGTGCTTTCTCCATGCATGTCCCGCTCATTGCCGATGCCGGATGGGGCTCCAACTGGCTTGAAGCGCACTAAATCACGGATTGACGAACTTGGGTTTGAGTTCGTCAGGCGACTCATTGGTGAACATATTGACTGCTGGGGCATTGCGTTCAAAGAGATGGTGGAGGATGGCGGGGTCGAGGTCGAGCGAGGGGTGGAAGGTATCGCTTTGCATGTAGCTGAGGATGCTGTGGCGCAACTGACGGGCAACGACGCGGTCGTCGAGGTCGTTGGTGAGGTCGAAGGTAGTGAGGATGAGCCGTCCCTTGCCTACGCGGGCTTCGATGAGCATTCCGAGTTTACGAGAGAGGTGCCAGGTGTCAATGGGCTGCACGATGGGTTGATAGTCCTTAGGGAATTCGGCGAGGTTGATACATTGAGCGCGGTTGGTCAGCTCCCACCACTGTAGGTCTTGCCAGTCATCGGTGGGGAAGTCATCGAAGATGGGATGGTCTGCCTGAATGTAAGCCCCCGTCGTGTGCGGTGGCTTCATCTTGAACCACGAGGTGTTCCAAAAGACAGGTAGGAAGCGATGCACGACATCAGCACCGTACTTGATCTGTCCTGCGGCACAGAGAAGGACATCGTGACCGGAAACCAATAAGGATATAGCGGAGTCGAGAGCGGAAGATCCACCCCCAACTGCTTCCGTCTGGGAGGGGAGCCCTCCGGCCAAGGAGATGATGACATTGCGCAGCTTCTCCCCTCCCTGACGGGTTGGGATGGGGCTTGGATAAACCCAAACATTCCAATGATTGCTATGTCCCGCAGCTTCGAGCGTCATGGTGAGCTTCGTCGCTTGTTGGATGGTGGATGGGATGAAGGTGACGTCCTCCCCCCCGCGAGTCTTTCCTTCGGCCAGGACATCATGGCCGTCATCGATGCTGTAGCTCAACTCAGAGATGGTCGATCCACTCATATTATATAATAAGGTATGCGCGCGAATGGTGTCGGACGTGGAGTAGGTGAAGCGGGGTAGGGAGGCGAGTGGCACGACATCGCTGCAGAACTCGCGCCAATCGGCAGCTTCACAATAACCCTTCTCGCGCCAATGGACATTGAGAGGACCGACGAGGGCTGTACCTTGACCGCTATAGTCGTTGAGGGCAAGGAGTTGGAAGCCGGCGTATTGGGGCGTGCGCAGATGCCGTTCAATCTCATATTTGTAAGCTAACACCTGCGAGCGACCGCTGGCCATCAGGAACTTCTCCGCTTGCTCTGCCATTCCGTTGGTAGCGAGCAAGTCACGGAAGATTTCAAAGTTAGCCGCCTTGTAGGCTCCCGTATATTGCGGCATCTCGCGGAAGTCGGGGAAGGCGCACCACTGACCCTGCTCGTGGGAGATCATGGGAGACCTCTCCTCGACCCTTCCCGTTAGGGAGGGGTTGGGTCTGTAGTTTCTCGGGTGGGCTATTTGTTCACAATAGTCATCATCGCTGCTGGGCTGACGGCGATTCCATTCCAATCCTCTCGCACCACCTTTGACGTGGTACTCCGAACCATAGTCCCATTCCCATCCTCCGCCTACGCTGGCTGTGCAGTAGATGCGTGAGGGGTCGTAGGCTTTCATCGCCTTGACGAACTGTGCGCCCCATTCCACCCAGCGGCCTGCGGGTTCGTTGCCGGCGGCGAGCATGATGAAAGAGGGATGATGGCCGTAGGTGTCAAGGATGGCCTTGCACTCGGAGATCAGGTACTCATCGATCGCCATACCATTGCCGAGCTTCACGCCGTGGTTAGGCCACGAAGGACCTTCGGGCTGCAGATAGAAACCGAGACGGTCGGCTGCGATAAAGGCTGCTTCGGGCGGACAGTAGCTGTGGAAGCGCATATGGTTGAGGCCGTAGTCCTTGCATTTCTGGAAGATGGCCTCCCAGGAAGAAACATCCGTGGGCGGGTAGCCTGTCTCGGGGAAGCAGCAGTTGCCGACGGTGCCGCGAAGGTGGATGCGCTGGCCATTGAGCAGGATGTCTGGGCCACTGATGCTGACCTCACGGAAGCCAAAGGTGACGCGGACAGGGATGCCGTCGTAGTTGATGATGGCGGTGTAGAGCTGGGGTGAGTGTTCGCTCCACGGACGAGCATGGGGTATGTGGACGTCGAATGTCCTTTCGTTGAGCGTGATATGAGCTGTCGAAGTCGCAAGGTCGGTGGTGACGCGGCGACGGTAGATATAGGGCGGTTCTGAGGTTTTATGGTATTGAGGTTCTGAGGCTTGCAACTCGATGCGTCCGGCTATGCCGTTCCAGTTACCCTGCGTCTGGTCGGTGACGCTGTGGCTGTCCTGTCCCACGCAGACATTCTCGATGCCGTTATAGACGCGGATGGCGATGGTATTGTCCTTACCGAAGCGCAGATAGGGGGTGACATCATATTGATGCGGCACGGAGAGGGACATCTGATGTCCCACTTCGCGGCCATTGACGATGACGGTTGTCTCGATGTGCGGACGTTCCAGGAAGAGCGTCACACGGCGGCGTTTCCAGTGGCGCGGCACGCTGACGGTGCGGCTGTAAGTCACCTCGCCCACGAAATGCTTCGAGGGAGTCAGAAAGAAGGGGAACTTCATGTGACCGGCCCGGCGGTAGGGTTCCATGAAGGGGTTGAAGAAATAGCTGGAGTCGTAGAGGGAACCCGTCCAGCGCGTGTCAACGGTGATGTCGTCGCCAAGTCCGTTGGTGAGTAGTGATCCCGGCAAGTTGACGCGCTCGGCATTGAGACGTGAGGTGAGTTGCCATGAGCCAGAGAGGTCGAGATAGTCTTGTGCCAAGGCACACGAGCATACATAAATAATAAGGTATGCAAAGAAGGAGAAACGCTTCATAAAAAAGTCTCGCATGTGATGATTTTGCTGCAAAGATACGATTAAATTTATAATTTATAATTCATAATTCACAATTTTAAGTGCCAAAAGGTCAAAATGAGATAAAAATGTCGTACCTTTGGGCCGAGAAACGAAAATGATATGGTTAAACTCAACGCACTTGCCAAGGACACAGCCATCTACGGACTAAGTAGCATCGTAGGGCGCTTCCTCAATTATCTGCTCGTGCCGCTCTACACGCATTATATGCCGACCGAGTCGGGCGACTATGGGGTGAGCACGAATATCTACGCCTACACGGCACTCCTACTCGTGATCCTCACCTTCGGCATGGAGACAACGCTCTTCCGCTTTGCCAACGACGAGAAGGAGCCAGACACCGTCTTCTCCAACGCCTTCGCCACCGTGGGCACGCTGACGGCACTGTTCTTGGCACTCGTCTTCGGCTTCATCACGCCTATTGCCGGCTATTTGGGCTATGCCGACCACCACGAGTACTTGCTGATGATGGCGGTGGTGGTTGCCATGGATGCCCTGCAGGCGTTGCCCTTCAGCTACCTTCGTTTCCAGCGCCGTCCTATCCGCTTCGCCTCATTGAAGCTGCTGTTCATCTTCCTGAACATCGGGCTTAACGTACTCTACTTCGTGGTGTTGGGAAAGACATCGGTCTTCTACGTCTTCTTCATCAATCTGCTGTGTACGGGCTTCATCATGCTGCTGTTCATCCCTGGTATCTTCAAGATCCGTTGGCATTTCGATGGGCAGCTGTTGCGCCGTATGTTCTCCTATTCGTGGCCCATTCTCGTGTTCGGCATTGCAGGCATACTGAACCAGGTGGCGGACAAGATCCTCTTCCCGCTCGTCTATCCTGATGTGGCTGAGGCCAATGTGCAGTTGGGCATCTATGGCAGCTGCGTGAAGATTGCCATGATTATGGCCATGATCACACAGGCGTTCCGCTATGCCTACGAGCCCATCGTCTTCGCCAAATCGAAGGATAAGGACAAGAACGAATACTATGCTGCCGCGATGAAGTATTTCCTGATCTTCACGCTGTTGGCCTTCCTCGCCGTCGTGGGTTATATGCCTCTTCTCCTGTATATCATCGGCGAAGGCTACCGCGAAGGATTGGGCGTGGTGCCCATCGTCATGGTGGCAGAGATCATGATGGGCGTCGTGTTCAACCTGTCGTTCTGGTACAAACTCATCGACAAGACCATCTACGGTGCCGTCATCTCCATCGTTGGGTGTGTGGTGCTGCTGGCCGTCAATGTCATCTTCATTCCGCATTACAGCTACTGGGCCTGTGCCTGGGGTGGGGTAGCGGGCTACGGCACAGCCATGGTACTGAGCTATGTTCTTGGGCAGCGCCATAACCCCATCGACTATCCGATGAAGGAGATGGGCATCTATGTGCTCCTCACCGCCGCCTGCTATTATGTGATGACGCTCGTTCCCGACAGCTGGCCCGTTTGGGCTGTACTCCTCATCAACACAGCTCTCATCGCCCTCTTTATGGCGTACGTCGTCAAGAAAGATTTGCCGTTGAGCAGCTTGCCAGTCGTGGGAAAGTACTTCAAGAGTGAAAAATAAATAATTGAAAAATAGTAATATGATTATGTTGAAAAAACTATTTGCAAAAGTGACCACTCCCTCCCTTAAAGGCAGGGTAGGGGGAGAGTCTGCTCTTCTCATGGCGTTATTGCTCTTTACCTCTGTTGCCCGTGCCGACGAAGGGATGTGGCTGTTGGGGAAGACTGATCCCAAGGCGATGGCCGTGGCGCGCAGTCTTGGCTTGCAGCTTTCCGATGATCAGCTTTATGGCGAGGATGGCATGAGTCTCAAGGACTGCGTTGTCGATTTCTCCGATTACTGCTCTGGCGTCATCGTCAGCAGCGACGGCCTCTTGTTCACCAACCACCACTGCGGCTATCGTGCCATCCAGCAACTCTCGACACCCGAGGATGACATCCTCGGTAATGGTTTCGTTGCTCGTAGCTACGCCGAGGAGCGTCCGGCAGAAGGTATCTTCGTGAAGATTTGGCAGCGCACGGTCGATGTCACCGATCAGGTCAACCATGAGCTCGACAGCATCTATGCCAGCAAGGGTAAGCGGCTGAAGGAGAAGGAGAAAGCTGAGATTTACAACAACTACATCCGAGGCATCCTCTGGGGTATCGCAGGGCGTGCCGAGGAACAGGCCGAGAAGGATGGCGAAGAGGGCATCGTATGCGACTGCAAAGCCTTCTATGGCGGCAAGACCTACTACCTGAATGTGTATAAACAGTATTCCGATGTACGTCTGGTCTTCACCGTGCCGCAGTCCCTCGGTAAGTTCGGTGGCGACACCGACAACTGGATGTGGCCGCGCCAGACTGCTGACTTCAGCGTCTTCCGCGTCTATGCCGACAGTCTCGGACGACCCGCAGAGTACAGTGAAACGAATATTCCCCTCCACCCCAAACGCTGGGCCAAGGTGAGCCTCGACGGCTTCGACCAAGGTTCCTACTGCATGACCATCGGCTATCCGGGCAGCACCAGTCGCTATCTCTCAAGCTACGGCATCGATGAACGCGTCAACGTGTCAAACATCCCCATGATTCAGGTGCGTGGTGTCAAGCAGGACGTGTGGCGCAAGTGGATGCGCGCTGAACGTGCCGTAGGTATCAAGTACGCCTCGAAGTTCGCCAGCTCGTCGAACTACTGGAAGAACTCGCAGGGTATGAACGAGGCAGTGGAGCGTCTCGGCATCATCGAGCAGAAAAAGCAGAAAGAACAGGATATTCGTCGCTGGTATAGCCAGAACGACCAGCTCAAGAAACGTTTCAACACGATGTTCCCGACCTTGAAGAAAGCCTATAAGTCGCGCCACGATGCCCGTTACGCCTTGGGTTTCTGCAACGAGACCTTCTCCAGAGGCATTGAGATTGTGGCTTTGGCAGAATTGGCTGGAAGGTACTTTAACGTCAGAACCAGTGAAGCCGAGCGCAAGGAGATCGACGAGCGTATGCGTGCCATCTACAAGGATTACGATCAGCGTGTAGATGAAGAGGTGATGGCTGCACTCTTGGAGAACTATGCCAAGCAGGTCCGCAGTCGCTATTTGCCACGTTTCTATAAGGATATCAAGAGAAAATTCAATGGCGACTATAAGCAATATGCCCACTACGTCTTTGCCACATCCCAACTGACGTCATTGGAGAAGTGGGAGAAACTTCGCAGTCAGCGAATCCCCGTGGTGAACTGTTCCGATCCCGAATTGGCGGGTATGCTTGGCACAGACTCCGTCCCCGACAAGGCGCAGCTCTATAAAGATCCTGCCAATATCGTTGCCTACGAGATGTCGCGCATGGTGACTTCCCAGATTCGTAAGCCGCTGGAAGCATCGGCTTCCGCCATCGCTTACAACGAGAATCTGCTCACGCAAGCTGTTCTTGAAATGGAGATGGACAAGCCGCACTACTCCGATGCCAATTTCACACAACGCATGAGCTTTGGTATCGTCAGCGACTACACGAATGTCGGTACTCACCACGATTTCCTCACCACGATGCCCTCGCTCATTGAGAAGATTGAGAAGGGACGTGACAACCCAGACTACTTCGTGCAGGCTGAGGTTCTCGCCCTCCTCAAGAGTGGCGACTATGGTCGCTATGCCGACAAGAAGACACACCAGCTACCCCTCTGCTTTCTTACCACCAATGATATCACGGGTGGCAACAGCGGCAGTCCTATGTTCAACGGCAAGGGCGAACTCATCGGCCTCGCCTTCGATGGCAACTGGGATGCCCTAAGCTCTGACATCAGCTTCGATAGCGCCCTCACCCGCTGCATAGGCGTTGATATTCGTTTCGTCCTCTGGCTCATGGAGAAATGGGGACACGTCGACAACCTCATAAGGGAGATAGAGAAGACCCCCTAATTATTTCAGACGTTATGGTTGAAGATATAGACAACAAACAGGGTCAAGTGACCACCCCCCTTCCTGACGGGAGGGGGCAAGTGGTGGGTATTCATCCCTTCGCCCAATTCCACTTCTGCCCCAAGTGCGGTTCGCCACGCTTCGTGGAGCACGATGCCAAGTCCAAGCACTGCGAAGACTGCGGCTTCACCTACTACTTCAACCCCTCAGCCGCCACCGTAGCCCTGATTGAACGTCCTGCGCGCCAGCCCCACCCCCAGACCCCTCCCATTAGGGAGGGAAGTTGCTGCTCACAGCAATCGAGCGATGGCGAGGCTCTCCCCCTTACGGGGGAGCGGGGAGCGGGTCTTGAATGGCTTTGTGTCCGTCGTGCCAAGGATCCAGCACGCGGCACTCTCGACTTGCCCGGCGGTTTCTCGGATATGTTTGAGACCAGTGAGGAGGGGGTGATACGCGAGGTGAAGGAAGAGACCAACCTCGATGTCGATTGTGTCGAGTTCCTCTTCTCCATTCCCAACCAGTACGAGTTCTCTGGCTTCCTTGTTCACACCATCGATATGTTCTATCGCTGTCATGTCAAGGACACCACTGGTGCTCGCGCTGCCGACGATGCCGGCGAACTCCTCTGGCTTCGTCCCGAAGACATCAATCCCGCCGACTTCGGTCTTCACAGCATTCGCCGTGGCATCGAAAAACTCCTAAAACTCCAACTTTAAACTTTAAACTTTAAACATTAAACTTTAAACTTTCATATATGTCTCCCCTCGTTTCCATCATCATGGGCAGCACCAGCGACCTGCCCGTCATGGAGAAAGCTGCCAAGTTTCTCGATGAACTACAAGTGCCCTTCGAGATGAATGCCCTCTCCGCCCATCGTACCCCCGCTGAAGTGGAATCCTTTGCCCGCGAGGCAGAGGGACGCGGCCTCAAAGTCATCATTGCCGCTGCTGGCATGGCGGCAGCCCTGCCTGGTGTCATCGCTGCCAACACCACGTTGCCCGTCATCGGCGTTCCCATCAAGGGTATGCTCGACGGTCTGGATGCTCTTCTCTCCATTGTCCAGATGCCTCCCGGCATTCCCGTGGCCACCGTCGGCGTCAATGGTGCTCAAAACGCTGCCGTCCTCGCCTGTGAGATGCTGGCCCTCACCGACGACGTCATCGCCACCCGTCTGCATGACTACAAGAGCGGACTCGCTGACAAGATTGTCAAAGCCAACCGCGAACTCGCGGAAGTCAAGTACGCATACAAGACGAACTAAACATCCTGAACACGCAAGACCCTTCATCTCTTCACTCGTAACATAATTATACGATTCTGATGTGGGATTTATAGAAGCTTTACAACTCCTATTGAATCCCTGTAGTATAATCAGAGAGAATA